>NZ_QGSW01000339.1:0-15647 GCF_003176715.1 Micromonospora sp. S4605 | reverse complement strand
GCCCGACGACATCGGCCGCTGGCAACCCGAAACCAGCGAACCCGCCACTGACCAGCCCGGAACACAACCCTTCTAACCAGTACAACTCGAAAGATCAGCCGTTACACCACTTCCGGGGGCTTGACCGCGGGGGCGGCCGGTGCTACCTCCTCTTCGTCCCGAATGATCGGCCGTCGATGAGCTGGGCGAGCAGCAGGTCTTACCTGAGCGAATGGTCCACCGCCGTCCATCAGCATCGCGTCCGTCGTCACCCGGTTGGTCACTCGCCCAACCATCGGTGTTGAAGCGGTCACGCCTCTGCCGGCAGCACCCCTCGCTTCCGCAACCAGGCTTCGAGTTCCTCGGCGGTACCGTTCAACGGCGGCTGGTCGTCGGTGAAGTAGGAGTAGGGCGCGATGCCCACGCCCTCAACGATGCGACGCGGATCGTCGTCTGGCGCATCCGGGTCCAATTCGTGCGCGGACAGCGATGCCATGGAGAAGATCGCGAATCCGGCTTGCAGGTCAAACCCAATGTCGGACGGAGTTCCGAGGTGCCCTTTGGCTGCCAAGTCGGCCATCACCTCGTCCATGAACCGGTAGGTCAACTGCACCCCGTCGAAGAAGACCTGGTCGTGTTCGCCATAGCCCACTTCGACGAGTTCAACGGCGCCGTCTTGGTCGTACGTGACGACGAGCGTCGGGTCCACCGAGTTATAGACGGCCCTGGTGTGTATGCCGGCGTGGACTGGCGGCCCGAGCCTCTGCTCAACTACCCAGCGCGGGTCACCGATCTTCACCGCTTCAACGCCGACCCCAGGGATGATCTCCATTCCCCCGATTATGGGCCAACGCCTGCTGGCCACACGGTCAAGCGGGGGTTAACGCCGTACGTCGCGATGAGGCCGTGGTGGGGATGCGGCGCGCGCATCTCGGGCAGACCTTGGCCTGCCGGCAAGGCCGGCCCGAGGGGTCGCAGAGGCTCTGGGGTCAAGGGCGGCCCGCAGGGCGGTCGCGCAGCGACGCGGAGCGCCCTTGACCTTGGAGGGGCGGCCCCGCGCAGACTCCGTGCCGAATCCCCACCACGGCTTCACCGAGCGGTGCGGCAGGTAAGAGCTGTCTCGCAGCTTTTACCTGGCCACGAATCCCGGTGGACTGTCAGGAGCGATGATCAGAAACTGTGGCGATGGAGCCGACAGAGACTGCGCTGATCGTCGCCGTGCCCGAGGCCGAGCGGGCCGTGGGGCGCTTCCGGTCCGCTCTGGACATTGCGGCCAGCTGGGGAGTGCCCGCTCATGTGACCGTGCTCTACCCGTTCCTGCCTCCAAACCGGATCAACGACGACGTGCTCGGCACCCTGAACGAGATCTTCGAAGCCACACCACGGTTCGATATCTCGTTCGCGGAGGTCAAGTGGTTCGGAGACACCGTGGTCTGGCTCTCGCCGCAGCCGGAGGGCGGGTTGCGCCAACTCACCGCGGCCGTGTGGCGGCGATTCCCCGAGGCTCCGCCGTATGTCGGCGCCCATGCCGACGTCGTACCGCATCTGACCATCGGCCATGACGCCCCGAAGCACGTCCTGGCCCAAGCCGCCGAGGCTGTCGCCGGCCACCTGCCGATCCGCGCCACCGTCGACGCGGTCCGGCTCATTGCCGGGGCCCCGGAACCCGACTCCTGGCACACCCTGCGCGAGTTTCGGCTCGGCGCGGCATAGCCGCTGTTACGAGCACACGCGCCGCTTCCACGGGAACGGACGGTGTCGGGATGGCAGGCAGGCCGATCAGCAGCGGGCCGGGGGCGCCGCAGCTGCCCCACCCGGTTCCCGGGCTGGTCTTGACCGCATGGGCTGTCGGACCGCTTGTCTAGGTTCAGGGGTGTGTACTTCGTGTGTCGGTGGCGGGAGGACTCGCCGTGCCCTCCCGGGTGAGCCTCACCGGGGCGGTGGGTTGCCGGCGGCTGGCTTGGAGCGCTGGAAGATGCCGAACAGCCAAAGCAGGGAAGGCGCCAGCAGCAGCGCTCCGACCGCGAGGACGGCGAGCACCGTAGCGAGCACGGTGGGATCACCGGCCGCCTCGGTGACGGTCAGGTCGGGCGGCAGCAGGTCTGGGTACTGGGCGGCGCCCCAGGCCCAGAGGACGGCCGCGACCGCGAGGGCCGCGGTCACCCGCACCGCCCGGTAGCGGCCGGCGGCGATCAGCACCAGCGACCCGAGCCCCGCGGCGAACGAGAGCAGCACCAGGGCGAGCGCCCGGCCCCGAAGATCGGCGAAGAGGTCCGGCGCGTCGGCGGCGACGACGGCCAGCCCGGCCGCCGCGCCGACGCCCACCACCATGCCGGTGACCAGGGCACGGCGGCGGAACTGGGCCACCAGGTCGGCGGCACCGGCGCGGCGCGCGTCGTGGATGAGGTAGACCGCGGCGAGGTACGCGCACACGCCGATCGCGAGCAGGCCGGCGTAGATGGAGGTGGGATTGAGCCAGCTGCGCCAGATGTCACCCTCGGCGATGCCGGGTGGGACACGACCGGAGGCGACCGCGCCGACGATGGAGCCGAGGAAGAACGGGGTGGCCACCGAGGAGAGCGCGAAGGTGGCGCCGTAGAGGCGTTGCTCGGTGAGGGTGTGACTGGCCTTGCGGAAAGCGAAGGCCGCGCCACGACCGATGATGCCCAGCGCGGCCAGGGTCAGCGGGATGTAAAGGGTGGAGGCGAACGCGGCGAACGCGGGCGGAAAGGTGGTCCAGAACAGGGTGATCACCAGGATCAGCCAGACGTGGTTGGCCTCCCACACCGGGCCGATCGAGTGCGCGATCAGTTCCCGGCGGGCTGCGCCGCGGCGCGCCCCGCCGGCGAGGAGGTCCCAGATCCCGGCGCCGAAGTCCGCGCCGGCGAGCAGGGTGTAGAGCGTCAGACCGCCCAGCAGCACCCCGAGCAGGACGTCAGCGACGGTCATCGACGGCTGTCCACCGGTTCGGGTACGCCCTCCTGCGGAGCGATCGGCTCGTCGCGGTGCCGGGCCATCCGCCACAGCACCGCGACGGTGGCGACGGTGAGCACCGCGTAGACGGCGGCGACCAGGGCCAGGCCGGTGGCCAGGCCCGGCGCCGGATTTACCGCCTCGGCGGTGCGCAGCACGCCGTAGACGATCCAGGGTTGCCGCCCCACCTCGGTGACGACCCAGCCGGCCTCGACCGCGACGGCGGCGGCGACCCCGGACAGGGCGGCGGCCCGCAGGAACCACGGCGAGCGCGGCGGACCCCGACGCCGCCACCACGCAAGCGCCCACCAGGCGGAGAGCGCCACCAGCCCGAAGCCGATGGCCACCATCAGCTGGAACGCCCATTTGACCACCGTCACCGGTGGCTCCTGGTCGTCGGGCACTTGGTCCAGGCCCATCACGACCGCGTCCGGGTCCCACTTGGCCAGCAAGGACAGGGCGTTGGGGACCTCGACGGCATACCGCAGTTCGCCATCGACGTAGACGCCGCCGAGCGAGAGCGGCGCGCCGGCCTGGGTGCGGGCCAGCCCCTCCATCGCGGCGAGCTTGGTGGGCTGGTACTCCCCGACGAAGTGCGCGGCCCAGTCGCCGACCACCACCTGCACCGGGGAAAGCACCGCGGCGACGGTGAACGGGATGGCGAAGCCGAGCCGGTGGTAGCGGTCCCGGCGTCCGCGCAGCAGGGCCACCGCGTAGACGCTGGAGATGCCGAAGCCGGTCACCATGAACGCCGCCACGATCATGTGCACGGTCTGCGGCGGCGTCGCCGGGTTGAACATCGCCTCCCACGGCCTGACGTCGGTGACCTCGCCGGAGACCAGGTCGAAGCCGCGGGGCTGGTTCATCCAGGCGTTCGCCGACACCACGAAGAACGCGGACGCCACGCCCGCGACACAGACCGGCAGTCCGGAGAGCAGGTGCACCCGGGGTGACACCCGGTCCCAGGCGTACAGGTAGATCCCGACGAAGATCGCCTCGACGAAGAACGCGATGCCCTCCATCGCGAACGGCAGGCCGATCACGTCGCCGAAGCGGCCCATCAGGCCGGGCCAGAGCAGCCCCATCTCGAACGACAGGATGGTCCCCGACACCGCGCCGACCGCGAACAGCACGCCCATCGCCTTGGCCCAGCGGCGCGCCAGCCCGGTGAAGGTCGGGTCCCCGGTGCGCAGCCCGCGCCACTCGGCGAAGACGGTGACCGCCGGCATGCCGACGCCGAACGAGGCGATCACGATGTGCCAGCCCAGGGACAGGGCCATCTGCACCCGCGCCGCCATGAGGTCTCCCGGTGCGGCGTCCTGGGCGAGCAGGTCAACCAGCATCGGGTTCCCCACCTTCGTTGCGTGTCAGCCCCATGGTGGTCTAACGGCCCGGCTGCTGGTCGGCAACGCGAATGCCGCATCCCGGGCGCGGAATCAGGGCTTGTACTCGCTGCGGGTGCGGGGCAGCCACTGCGGGTGGTTCTCCCGCAGGTAGCGAACCATCGCCTCGCGCAGGTCGCAGCGGAGGTCCCAGGCGCTCGGCCCGTCGGCGGCGGAAGCCTGGAGCTGGATGACGACGGTCTGCGGGTTGGCATCGACCATCTGGAGCACCCACTGGTGCCGGTCCCACAGCGGCGACGACTCGATCAGGCGCTGCGCCTCGACGCGCAGGTCGTCCAGGTTGGCGGTGTGGTCGACGTGGATCTGAACCCTGCCGACCACCCCGCTCGGACCATCAGCTGCCGTTCACTGCGGCATCGATGGTCATTACTTCCGCTCCCGTCCGGGTCGTCCCCCACGGCAGCGTGTCACGAGACGGCCGATCGCCGGGCGTACATCGCGACCGGCCGAAGTCCCCCGGCGGCCGCGGCACGCGGCGCCGCCGCCCGGGGCTCGGGTGGCGAGGAGGTCACCGTGATCAGCCGCGCCCGCTACGGAGCTAGGGCGGCGGGCTGCAGGGAGCAGGAAGCCATCCGGACGCCGGGCGCTGTTCCACGCGTAGCGTCCGAGGGAATCTCCGTCCGCGAAGGCGGAGAGAGGGTCAAGGCTTGAGCACGACCTTCACGCAATCCTCCTGCTTGTTCTTGAAGATGTCGTAGCCGCGGGGAGCGTCGTGCAGTTGCATCGTGTGGGTGATGATGAAGCTCGGATCGATCTCGCCCTTGCGGATCCGTTCCAGCAACGGCCGCATGTAGCGCTGCACGTGGGCCTGTCCCGACCGCATGGTCAGGGACCGGTTCATGAACGACCCCATCGGGAACTTGTCGATGAAGCCGCCGTACGCGCCGATCGCCGAGATGGTCCCGCCGTTGCGGCAGCTCAGCACCGCCTCGCGGAGCGCGTGTGGGCGGTCCGTCTCCACCTTCATCGCCTGCTTGGCCCGGTCGTAGGCGTGCAGCGCAGCGGACGGGTGGTGCCCCTCCATGCCGACCGCGTCGATGCACGCGTCCGGCCCGCGGCCGGCCGTCATGTCCCGCAGCGCGTCCATGACGTCGGTCTCCTCGTAGTTGATCGTCTCCGCGCCCGCCTTCGTCCGCGCCATCTGCAGCCGGTACGGGAAGCGGTCGATGACGATGACCCGTTCCGCCCCGAGCAGGTACGCGCTGACGGCGGCGAACTGGCCGACCGGCCCGGCACCCCAGATGGCGACAGTGTCCCCGGGCTTGATGTCGCACATCTCGGCGGCCATGTACCCGGTCGGCAGCACGTCGGACAGGAAGAGCACCTTCTCGTCCGGCAGGTCGTCCTCGATTTTAAGTGCCCCGACATCGGCGAACGGCACCCGCACGTACTGGGCCTGTCCGCCCGCGTAGCCGCCCATGAGGTGCGAGTAGCCGAAGATCCCGGCGGGCGAGTGGCCCATCGCCACCTCGGCTATCGCGGCATTCGGGTTCGAGTTCTCGCAGATGGAGTACAGGCCCCGTTGACAGGTCATGCAGTTGCCACAGGCTATGGGGAAGCCGACCACCACGCGGTCGCCGATGTTCAGCCCGTCGCGTACGCCCGGGCCGAGCTCCACAATCTCGCCCATGAATTCGTGCCCGAGGATGTCGCCCTTCTTCATGGCCGGGATGAAGCCGTCGAGCAGGTGCAGGTCGGAGCCGCAGATCGCCGCCGAGCTCACCCGCACGACGGCGTCCCGGGGGTTGAGGATCTGCGGGTCGGAAACGTCTTCGACGGCCACGTTGTTCGGGGCGATCCAGCAGTTGGCTTTCATCGATTTCCTCCTCAACTGACCCGCGGCGTCGCCAGCGGCCGCGCCGCCCGCTGCTTCGCCTGCTGCTGCATGCTGGTGCCCTGCGGGCTGCCGTCAGATCGGACGATCTCGCCCGTCTCGATCACCTGCTTGAACCGCCGGAGGTCGTCGCAGACCTGCTGCTGCGGGTTCTCGCCGAAAGCCTTGGCGACCATCGCGCCCAACCTGCGGCCGGGCGCCGAAAACTCCAGGTCCACCCGCACCTCGGTGCCGCGTCCCCCGGTTGCTGGCTGGAAGCGCACCGAGCCGGAGTTGGGTACCTTCGAGCCCTCGACCGAACGCCACATGATCAACTCGTTGGGGCGGTCGGCAACGACCTCGGCCTCCCACTCGACACTCCTGCCCGCCGGCGCCTTGGCCGTCCAGCGCGACCGCCGGTCGCTGATCGCCCGCACCGACTGCAGGTGGTACATGAAACGCGGCAGATTCTCGAAGTCGTGCCAGAACCGGTATGCCTGCTCGACGCTGCGGTTGACCGTCACCGAGGCGTGTACCCGGTTGCCGGCGTTCATCGGTCGGGCCCGAGTGGTACGAAGCGCCGTATAGAGGTCGACGGCGGTGATGCCGGCGACCGCTCCGGTCGCGTACATCAGGCGCCGCCGGCGTTCGCCGCAGCGGTTCCGCATCGCCTGACCACACACGGCCAGGTCCATGATGTCGCCGGCGACCCGCGTCCACGCCCCCCACCCGGCCCGGCGCGGTATCAGCAGCGCCGCAGCGTGGCCGAACTCGCGCATACCGGCGATCTGCAGCACGGTCTGCGCGGTCCGAGAGTCGTCGATGCCGCAGAGTCGGCTGACCCGTTGTCGTGCCCCGACGGAGGCCGCCCCCAGGCCAAGACTGAACCAGCCCAGGAACCTCGCCATCCCTTGCGATCGACGGTCCGGAGTCTCTCGTTCGATGCCGAGAGTGTCCGTCACCGACCGGAGACCCGTTGTGCTTTTCCGGCCCATCTGTCCTCACTTCAATCCGGCGGCGGTCGCCCTACTTGCCGACCCGGGGCGGGCCTTCCCGAAATCGCAGCGTTCACGCACGCGGGACGCAACAGCCGCATTCGGAGCAGCAGCTCGGGGTGTGGAGCCGGCCCGAGCGGGAAGTCACATCCGCTCTCGTGCGACGCGATTGGAGGGACATGGTTGCCAGAAACCTGGTGGTGATCGGTGGCACCAGCGGTCTCGGGCTGGCGGCGGCCCGTCTGCTCGTGCACGAGCACCGGGTTACCGTCTTCAGCGACCGGCCGGACGAGGTTGTCGCGGTGACCAATGACCTCGGTTGTGTCGGCGCCGTCTGCGATGTCTCCTCCTACGAGCAGGTGCGGGACGGATTCGCAAGCGTGGTCGACATGTACGGCACCATCGACGGGGTGGCCACCTGCGCCTCGGTGTGGGCGGGCGGCGACCTGGAGAGCCTCAGCCCGCAGCACATCCGGCGGGCGGTGGAGGTCAACGCGCTCGGCACGACGTACGTACTTAAGGAGGCGCTGTACCACCTGCGCCGGCAGGGCTACGGCAACGTGGTGTACATCGGCGCGATGGCGGTGACCCGGCCTCGACCCGGCATCCCGGTCTACAGCGCCACGAAGAGCTACGGCACCAGCCTGGTCGAGTCGCTGGCCGAGGCGCAGCACAGCAACCGGATCAAGGTGATGCAGCTGCATCCCGGGCCGATGCCCACCCAGCTCCAGGAGCGGGTCGGAGACGAGTTCCTGGACCAGATCTACGCGCGGCCGGAGGAGGTAGCCGGGGAGGTCGTACGGCTGCTTCTGCTCGCCCCCGATGACCTCTACGTCTCCGGTGAGCGCGTGCTGCGCGCGGACGGGCGGTGGTGACGCCCGGAGGCATCCCCGCCGAGGCTCCCGTCACGGCGTGGTCACCGCTGCGGACGGCGGTCTACCGCAACCTCTGGCTCGCCCTGCTCGCCGCCAACATCGGCACCTGGATGCAGACCGTCGGCGCGCAGTGGCTGCTGATCCACCAACCGAACGCCTCGACGCTGGTCGCCCTAGTCCAGACAGCCAGCCTGCTGCCGATGCTGCTGCTGGCGTTACCGGCCGGCGCGCTCGCGGACGCCTTGGACCGGCGGCACCTGCTGATCTCGGTACAGCTGTTCCTGGTCGCGGTGGCCGGGGCGCTGACCGTGCTCACCGCGACCGGCCGGATGCCGCCGGCACTGCTGCTCACCCTCACCTTCGCGTTCGGCGCAGGGCAGGCGCTCACCCTGCCCGCCTGGGCGGCGGTGATCCCCCAGCTGGTGCCACGCGAACAGTTGCGGTCTGCTTCCGCGCTCGGCTCGATCAGCGTCAACGTGGCCCGGGCCATCGGCCCGGCCGCGGCCGGTGTGTTGATCGCCAAAGTGGGGGTGGCTCCGGTCTTCGCCCTCAACGCCGTGGCGTTTCTGGTCTTCGCGCTAGCGCTGGTCCGCTGGCGACCCGCCAACGCCCGGGCCGTCGAGGTGCCGGAGCCGTTCACCGCCGCGCTGCGCGCCGGCGGTCGCTACGTGCGGCACTCACCGATCGTCCGCCGGCTGCTCCGACGCGCGCTGGTCTTCGTGATTCCGGCCAGCGCGCTCTGGGCGCTGCTGCCGCTGGTGGCCAACCGAAGGCTCGGCATGAACGCCAGCGGGTACGGCCTACTGTTGGGCGCCCTCGGAGTGGGCGCCATCCTGGGCGGCCTGCTCCTGCCGTGGGTCCGGACCCGGATGTCGCCCAACCAGTTCCTGCTGGTGGCCGGGGCGCTATACGGCGGGTCGCTGATCGCGGTGGCGTCGGTCCAGGTCGTGCCGGTGGCGCTGGTCGCCCTGCTGCCGGCCGGGGTGGCCTGGGTGACCGTGCTCGCCAGCATCAACGCCGAGATCCAGCTCTTCCTGCCGGGCTGGGTACGCGCCCGCGGACTAGCCGTCTACCAGGTGGTCCAGGGCGGCGGGCAGGCCGTCGGCGCGTTCGTCTGGGGCGTGGTCGCCGACACCGTCGGACTGGTCGCCGCGTTGCTCGCGGCGGGCGCGTTGATGCTTGTCGGTGGCGTGACGAGCCAGATCTGGCCGCTGCCCGAGCTGCGCGAGGTGACGAAGGACCCGACGGTCTACCTGCCCCCACTGCGGGAACTCGCCCTCGAACCGGACCCCCGGGTGGGCCCGGTGCTGGTGCTGGTGGCTTATATCGTGCGGCCGGAGCGGGAGCAGGATTTCATAAAGGCGATGGATCTTGTACGCGGCTCGCGGCAGCGCACCGGGGCGATGCGCTGGGGGCTTTTCCGGGAGGGCGAATGCCGGGACCGCCTGGTCGAGGTCTACCTGGTGCCGTCCTGGGACGAGCACCTGCGCCAGCACGGCGGTCGGCTGACGGGAGCCGACCAGGAGGCGGAGGAACGGGCGAAAGAACTCGCCGACGGCGAACCGGAGGTGCGACACCTGCTGCCGGCCGGGCCTATGTTGACCGAGCGGGAGGAGCCATGAGCCGCCCCGGGCGGCCGGCGGCCACCGCCGACGGATGCCGAGGCCGTCCCCGTTTCGGTTACCTCTGAGCCCATCGTCCTAGATATTCCCGGCAGCGCGTTGGTAGATCGCCTCGTAGCCGCGGGCCATCCGCTGCGTGGAGAAGTTCTCCGCCACGTGGGCGACGCAGGCCGCCGGGTCGAGGGTGGTCGCCTCGTGCAGCGCCGCCGGCAGTTCCTCGTCGGCCTCGCAGACCAGGCCGGTCAGGCCGGGTCGGACGAGTTCCGGAACGGCGCCGCGGTTGAACGCGACCACTGGGGTGCCGGTCGCCATGGCCTCCAGCATGGCCATGCCGAAGGGCTCCTCCCACTGGATGGGCATGATCAGGCAGCGGGCGTCGACCAGCAGCTGCAGCACGGCCTCCCGGTCGGCGTTGAACACCACCGTGACGTCTTCGCCGAGCAGCGGCCGGATGACCTCGTCGTAGTAGCGGCTTTCGATCGGCTCTTTGCACTTGCCAACCAGCATCAGCGGCAGGCCGGCGGCCCGGCACGCCCGGATGGCAACGTCCGGTCCCTTGTCAGGGCTGAAGCGGGCCAGCCAGAGCACCGGCCCGCGGCCGGGCGCCGTCTTGCGGGGGATGCCGGCGAGGTCCATCGCGTTGTGCACGGCGCCGACCCAGGGCAGCCGCGGGTTCAGCCGCCGCTGGGCGTGCGAGATGGCGACCAGGGCGACGCCCTGGTCAATGTGGCTAAGCACGTCGCCGTACTCGCCAACCGGGTTGCCGTGCACGGTCGCCACGGTGGGCACGGAGTGCCGGCCGGCGATCATTGGGCCGATGGTGGTGTGGTCGTGGATGACGTCGAAGTCGGCCGCGCTGATCAGGTGGGTGACCCGGGTCGCGTGGGCCAGCTCGGGCAGCGCCTCGCCGAGCCGCTCGTACTGCAGTTCGGGTACCGTCGAGATGAATTCGGCGGCGGTGCCGTGCTGCCGCCCGGCCCCGAACATGGTTACCTGGTGACCCCGATCGACCAGCGTGTCCACGAGTCCGGCCACTAGGTGCTCCACCCCGCCGTAACCTGGTGGGGGCACCGAAAGCCAGGGCGGGAGCACCATCGCGACCCGCAGCGGCCGCTGCTGCGAGCGGTCGGCCAGCCGGTGGTTGGTGCTCACCATGTCCTCCCGTTGATCCACTGGCGTGGAGTTCCCCGTGTGTCGTGCTGTCGTTTCCCATCGCCGACAGAAGATGTTGTCGGCTTCCCCGGTGCAGGGATGCTGTGTAGGCAGGCCGCAGCCGGAACGTGGTCATCCCGAGTGGCGTATGTGGTGATCAGGTTGACTGACCCGAGGACGGTGCCGAGCCGGACAGCATCAAGCCGATGATCCGCCGATTCTTCCGGCGCCGCTACCGCCCGAGCTTTCTGGGGTCCGCGCGCCTTAGCTAGGTGCCGACCCGGCGGGGCTCGAGCCGTCCCGTCCCCGGCCCGGTCAACTGCCAGAACTCCTGGGGCAACTGGTCGACAAGGTCCCCGTACTCCTTGGCGCTGGCCGACTCGCGAAGGGTATCCAGCACGGCCTGTGCTCCGTCGGTGGCCGCCTGGCGATCCACCCCTGCCCGTGACTGCACCCGTCCGAAGAACTCGGCGAGCCCGAACCGTTCCGGATCTTCGGTGGGCCTACGCACCAGGCCTCGTAGCTCCTCAGGGAGCTGGGAGGCGAGATCCCTCGCCTGGCCGCCAGTGATCCGTTCTGCCAACGTCTCGAGCGTGGCGCGGGTGATCGGTTCCGCCTGCCCCGGCGGAACCTTCGGTCGCGCGGCCACGGACTGGATGAACTCGGTGTAGTTCACCTCGGATCCCCTCTCCAACCGGATTGCGGCGGGTACCCGCGCCCGCCGGGGTGAAACGGCGATTCGCCCGCCCTCAGGCGCGGAGTGGGGCGGGCGGTGGGTGATCCGGTGGGTCACCCGAAGCTGGTACAGGCCGGCGCTGGTGATGGCGTAGAAGACGGACAGCAGGAGGACCGCCGTCTCCTTGGCCGCACCTCTGAGCCGTTTGATGCGTCGGGACACGGGTAGACCGCGACCCGGTCCGAGGGGGTGGGCCGAGGGCCCGAGCCACATACCGATGGTGGGCTCCATTCGGTCCGCATGCGAGGCGAGGCCCGAGGAGTGCGGGATGGCCGAACCGGAGAGCCGGAACACGGGCGCACGGGAGTCGCCCCTGGAACAGCGCGAGCAGGTCGATCGGCAGCGCGACGCCGAGGAGGGCGCGGAGGTCGCCGGTCGGGGCCAGAACCTCGGTCCCGGCGGCGAGCCAACGGGTGCCGAGCCCGGCAACCGCCCCGCCGCCACCAAGCGTGGTGAGCACGACGTTCCCCAGCCGGCTGGCGGGCACAGCAGCAAGACCATGTCAGACCCAGACGTCGTCCTCCAGATCCCGCAGGTCAAGGTCGAACAGATCTACGTCGAGGTCGACAACCTGGACGCCTCCGTCTCACTGCGAGCCCGGCTGGGTAGCCTGCTCCAACTCGACGTGGGCGTTCAGGCGCATCTCGGCACGGTGAAGATCGACATCAAAGGCGTTGAGGCCGAGGCGATGCTCGAGGTTCGCCTCGAAGAGCTCCGCGGCATTCTCGACAGCGCCCTGCGCACCATCGAGCGCAACCCTCAGATCATCGAGTCGGTGGTGAAGACGGTGGACACCGCCGTGAACCAGGTCGGGCAGACAGCTCAGCAGGTGCTCGGGCCGCAGGGGCCGCTAGCGCGGACGCTCGACCACGTCGGGCAGACGGCGCAGGAGGCGCTGGGACCCCATGGGCCGCTGTCGCAGACACTGCAGCAGGCCACCCAGCGGGTCGGTCAACAGCTCGGGCAGACCACGCAGCAACTGGCTCAGAACCAGCGGGCGGCGGCTGGCGGCGGTGCGGGGGGCCTGGGTGGCGTGAGGGGCGGATCTCCGGCCCGAGCGGCGTGGCAACAGATGAAGAAGATCGTCAACAACAGCCAACCGCTGAGGCACGTCACGGCGCGGCTGGTAGGACAGCAGGGGCAACAGCCGCAGAGCTGATCGGCGTCCGCCGTGGTGCCTGAACGCTAAATAGCGTCGGGTTGCCGATGCTTTATGAAACGACCGGGAGAAGTCGGTGCACCGGATCTAGTAGTCGCCGATGTCGGGCGTGCTGAGCAGTGCCAGGATCCCGGTCATCGACAGCACGCGCCGGACATGGCCGGTGGGATTGACCAGGGCGAGGCTGAGGCCCCTGTCGGAGGCACGGCCGTGGGCGTTGACAAATGCGTTCAGCACGGTGGAGTCGATGAAGCTGACCCTCGCCAAGTCGACCTGGACGCGGGGCGCGCGGGCGATCGCGCCCTGCATGACGTCCCCTAGCGGGTTGGCTGCGTCGGCGAAGGCGACCTGGATGCCGGCGAAGGCGTTGCCGAGGGCGGTGCGCGCGGACAGGCCGAGCAGCGCGCCGACGACACCCGCCGAGGTGAGCACGGACAGCCCGATGCTTCGCAGGGGCGGGAAGGTGCTGAGGGTCAGGCCGATGGCCGCGACCGTCACCGCGACCGGGGTGAGGCGCCGTACCGGTCGGATCTGGGTGTGGGCGCGTCGGACCCGGCGGTCGGCCCGCGTCTGGCCCGGAAGTCGGCTGAACGCGACCTCCCGGCGACGTGCAGGGCGCGCAGCACCAGCCACGCCGCGCTCGCGATCAACAGCACCACGACGACGCGCCGGACGATTCGGTGTCCCGCGCCGGGGTACGCGCGGCTTCCCACGTACAGCGCCGCAAGAAGCAGCACGGCGGCGGCGGGGGTGCCGGGATGCGCGGTACAGCGGCGCGAGCAGCCAACGGTAGCGACGACCATCGGCCCGACGCTGGACCAGCACGCCGGCCAGCAGGCCTGCTGTGACAACTAGGGCCACCGCGACCACCAGGGCCATCCTCGTGGTCATCAAACGACTTTCCTGCCGGCGGCGACCGTCGTCGTGCACTCTCATCCGTTCCGCTCGCGGTCACGTGGGCGCGTCCCGGCCGGTCTGAGTGGCGATCCGCCTGGGCACCATCGACCCCTCCCGGCGCGACCAGCGCGTTCGTCTGCCGCGGGCGTCGTCCAGCGTCATCGAGTGGGTGATGATGAAGCTCGATCTCGAACAGCCGGCGCTCGGTGGGGTCATGACTGACCAAGGTTGGTGACCAGGTTGACGGCGACGGCCAGGATGCCGGTTCCGAAGGCGTACGAGAGCAGCGCGTGCCCGAGCGCGATCCGGCGCATGTGGTTACTCGTCGGTTCGTTCTCGCCCGGGCCGTAGGACATGCCGACCGTGAAGGCGATGTACGCGAAGTCGGCGTACGCCGGTGGATCTTCCCGCTTGAAGTCGATGCCACTGCCGTCGTCACGGTAGTACAGCCGGGCGTACTTGAACGCGAAAACCGTGTTCACCAGCGCCCACGCCAGGACCACCGCGACGACGCTGAGGATCACCAGCGTGACAGCCACTGCGTCGTGCCGGTTCGAGGCGCGGACGAGCGCCTCGGCCACGGCGGCGAGGCTAATAGCGGATGCGATCAGGATCGCCGAGTCGGTGGACCGGGAGTGCTGCTCCGCCTCGGCAAGCCGCTCGGTACGCTGTGGGCTCGCCGACCAGCAGGCCCGCCACACCCAGACGAGGACCGTGCCCGCCGCGATCGTCCAGATCACCAGCGGCGTCAGCTCCGGCGCCCCAACCAGCGCGGTGGCCGTCCCAGCAACGACACCGACGGCCAGCGACCACAGGGCACGCCCGACGGACAGCAGGCGTCCCAGCGCCGGTCGTCCCGATCGCTGCTCCACCCGTTCAGCGTCCCGCCTCGACCGGGTCGCGCAGGGGAATCCCCGAGCGATCACCGGATCGGGCTGCATCGAGGGTGGCGAGTCGTCCATCCACGCTCGGGCCTTGGCTGACCTTCATCCGCCAAAGGCCCTGGCGTCTTAGAACTCCTAACTCTTTGACTGTCGGAGTCGTCGCCAGCAGATGATGGCGCAGGCGAGGGTGAGGAAGGCTTCGTGGATGTCGTCGCGGATCTCCCAGCGGATGCGTAGGCGGCGGAACCAGTGCAGCAGGGCGATGGTCTGCTCGACTACCCAACGTCGGGTGCCGTGGCCGGAGCCGTGGTCGGTGCCGCGTCGGGCGATGACCGGGGTGATGCCCTTGGCTCGCAGCTGACGGCGGTAGGTGTCGAAGTCGTAGCCGCGGTCGGGGTAGAGCTGCTTCGGTCGTTGTCGGGGTCGTCCTCGGATGCCTCTGGTGGGTGGGATCTTGTCGATCAGGGGCAGCAGTTGGGTCGTGGCGGTTGCCGCCGGTCAGGGTCGCGGCGAGGGGGATGCCGCCCGCGTCGGTGAGGACGTGGTGTTTCGAGCCTGGCTTGCGGCGGTCGACCGGGCTCGGGCCGGTTTTGGGCCCCCATTGAGCGCCCGGATGTGGGAGCCGTCGATCACCGCCCGGGACATGTCCAGTTGACCGGCGGCCCGTAGCTTGCCCAGCAGGACCTCGTGCAGTCGCTGCCACACGCCGGCGTCGTTGCAGTCCCGTAGCCGGCGCCAGCAGGTCATGCCTGATCCGAACCCCAACTCCTGGGGCAGGTACTCCCACGGGATCCCGGTGTAGAGCACGAACAAGATCCCGCACAACACCTTCCGGTCATCAAGCGGCTTGCGACCGGGATAGCGCCGCCGACGAGGCGGGCGAGGCGGCAGCAACGGCTCGATCTCTGCCCACAGGTCGTCCGAGACGATCCACGGCGGCTGCTCACCTCGCCTCACGGACGACCACTGTAGTTGATCATCCATCAGGGACAGAGCCACGTTCGCCTAGATCATTCTGTTAGGAGTTCTTAGCTTGTTCTTTAACCCCTGGCGTCTCGGCCGCCGAGATAGTCCTTTGTGGATCCGGCGTGTCGTGGAGACGGAAGCCGGCCACCGTCTGATGATCCTTCGGTTCCCTGGCAAGGACGCGAACAACAAG
>NZ_QGSW01000203.1:0-15684 GCF_003176715.1 Micromonospora sp. S4605 | reverse complement strand
GACGGTGGCCGTGGCCACGACCCCGAGCCGGCCGGCCCAGACCACCGGCCGACCGTCGCCGACCGGGCGACCCGGGGTGCCGGTGTCGGCGCGCGGCGGAGTGGTCAGGGTCGCCTGTGACCGTCAGATGATCGAGGTGGTCAGCGTGACGCCGGCCGCCGGCTACCAGGTCGAGGCGTACGAGCCGGGGCCGGCGCGGGAGATCCGGGTCGAGTTCGTCTCCGCCGACAACCGGAGCGTGGTGACCGTTCGCTGCGCCAACGGCCGGCCGGTGCCCCGGGTGAAGGAACAGGCCCGCGAGGCGGCCAGGCCCGCCGCCGCGGGAGAGCGGAATCCGGGCCGGTCGCTGACCGCAGGCGCGCGCCACCGTCGCTGAGCTGAAGGCCGGCGGGCGCCACGCCGGACGTGCTGCCCGACGTGGCCCCCCGTACCCGCCGACCGGTCCCTCAGCGGACGGCCAGCGCCGCCCAGCTCGGCGTCACCGCCTCCCGCCGCAGCGGCATGCCCGCCTCGGCCGGCGTCCGGTCGCCCTTGCGCTGGTTGCACGGGTAGCAGGCGGCGGTGGTGTTTCTCCAGGTGTTCCGGCCGCCGCGGGAGCGGGGCAGGATGTGGTCGATGGTGCTCGCCGGCCCGCCGCAGTACGCACAGCACCGGCCGTCCCGGCGTAACACCCCGGCCCGGGACCAGGCCGGCCCGGCGCTGAACCGCCAGCGGGTCACCACGTACCGGACCAGCCGCACCACCCGGGGGACCGGGAAGACCCCGATCACCTGGTCCGGCTCGGCCTCGTGGATCTCGGCGACCCGGCGGCAGAGCATCCGGATCGCGTGCTGGACGGTGACCCGGTGCAGCGGGCCGAGGTCGGCGTTGATGACGAGGACGGCGTCCACCGGGATCTCCCTCCGAGACGGTGACGGACGAGTGGTCCGGACGACGACAGAGCCGCCCGGTCCGGTTGCTGCGGAACGGGCGGCTCGACGTCGGGCACGCGTCAGTCGGGCCGGCCGCCCCGGTGGTCTTCGGCTCGGCAACCGCCGCCGGGCAGCACCGACCGCACGCGCGTGACGTGCGACATCGACATGACTGGCTCCCGTGGCGGTGGTTGACCTTGCGCGGATCACGGTAGGCGCGCCCGGTGGCGGGCGGCAACGCATTTCGATCTAGCGGCGCCTGGCCAGCAGACCGCGCGGGCGGACCGAGTACACCGGCTCGGCAGCGCCGCCCGCCGCCCGCAGGATGTGGTTCGCGGCGACGATGCCGGTCGCGGCGGCGCGTTCCATCAGCGCGCTGGGGAAGTCCGTGGCGATCCCGTCGCCGGCCAGGTAGAGCCCGGGCGCGTCGGTGCGCACGCCGGGCCGGCCGGCGTTGCTGCCCGGGGTGAAAGCGGGCGCCCGGGCCTCCACCCGGGCGCGCAGCTCACGGACCCGCAACCGGGCCGCCTCCGGCCAGAGCTCGGCCAGTTCGCCGCGCATCCGCTCGGCCAGCACCTCGGCCGGCACGTCCGGCTCGCAGGCGTACGCGTGCAGTTCCAGCACCGAGCCGCCGGTGCGCGCGGCCCAACGCCGGGACTCGTTCTCCAGCCGGTGGTAGAGGGTCACCGAGTCCAGCGTGGGCTGCCGGGACACCCCGCTGAACACCGCCCGGGCGGCGTCGACGTCTCCGTCGCACCAGTAGCGGGCCACCGCGTACGGCGGGCCGGGCCGGCCGTACGCGGGCATCCGGGCCACCAGTTCCGGCGCGACCCGCCCCAGGTCGGGGGAGGCCGCCACCAGCGCGGCGAGCGCCGGCGGGTCGACCGCGAGCACCACGTGCCCGGCGCGGTGGGACCGGCCGTCGCCGGTGGACACCCGCCAGCCGTCGGCCTCCCGGTGCAGCGCGGTGGCCGCCACGCCGGTGCGCACCCGTCCGCCGTGCCGCTCGACGTGCCGGGTCAGCGGGTCCCAGATCGCCGTGGCGTAGTCCTCGTCGGGGCAGTCGAAGGCCAGCCCCTCCGGGTTGCCGAGCAGGTAGAAGTGGAACTGGGCGACCAGTTCGGCGGCGGACATCTCCGCCTCGTGGTTGAAGAACGAGTGCGAGAAGACCTCGAAGAGCATGGCCCGGGCCCGGTCCGGCAACCGCAGCGAGGTGAGCAGCTCGTCGGCGGTGGTGGTGTCCAGCTCGGTGTACGTGCCCACCCGGTCGTAGCTGAGCAGCGGCAGCGCCGCGTCCCGGTCCATCCCGCGCAGGTCGGCCAGGCGCACGCTGGGGCTGCGCAGCAGCAGCGCCAGCAGGTTCAGCGGCGGCGCAGGGGGCAGGTCGCCGAACTCCTCGGTCGGCCACCGCCGGCTCAGGATCGGATAGCCCGGGATCGGCTTGAGCAGGCCCAGACCGGGATCGACCCGGCGCAGGATGGCCCGCCAGTTGTAGTACTGCCGGAAGAACGCGTGGAAACCGTGCTCCACCCGCTGGACGCCGTCGGCGAGCGCCTCC
Source organism: Micromonospora sp. S4605 (assembly GCF_003176715.1). Classification (NCBI taxonomy): domain Bacteria; kingdom Bacillati; phylum Actinomycetota; class Actinomycetes; order Micromonosporales; family Micromonosporaceae; genus Micromonospora; species Micromonospora sp. S4605. The sequence goes on along the minus strand of NZ_QGSW01000203.1, from coordinate 13,215 downwards.
GGCCAGGCGCCGAGCCGCCCGCCCAGGGTCGGCGCCGCCTCCAGCACCGTCACCGGGACGCCGCGCTCGGCGAGCACCACGGCCGCCGACATGCCGGCGATGCCGCCGCCCACCACCACGGTTTCCACCGGCTGCGGCACGCGGGGGGCGCCACCGCCGCCCGGGTCCACCACGTGCTGGCGTACGCCGACGAACCGGCCGAGCAACTGCGACAACGACACGGACACCTCCCGGCCGGTGGGTGTGTCCAGTCTGCCCGGTCAGCGCTCGGTCGGCAGCAGACAGCGCCGCTGGCGGTCCGAGGCCGGCCAGACGTACTCCAGGTCGGGCGGGACGTCGCCGAAGATCGGCCGGTAGTGCTCCGGGTCCTTGCGGACCAGCGACGAGCGGTGGCTCAGGTGCAGGTCCTCGCGGCCCAGCCAGGGCGGCAGCTCGCCGGCGGCGGCCAACTCCGGCTGGGCGCGGACCGTCTCGATGCCGCAGGCGGCGGCGAGGTCGCGGGTCATGGTGGCGGCGCAGGTGTCCGCCCGCCCCGGCTCGGACCAGACCGCGCACATGTCCAGCCCGTACCGGGTCAGCGCCTCCTCGTACCCGGCCCACATCTTCACCGCTGGATGGTTGCGCCAGCCGTACGTCGGCCAGGTCAACCCGCGCAGCACCTGGATCGTCTCCACCCGCTGCTTGCCCAGCCGTTTCTGGTCCAGCGTGCGGGCGCTCGCCAGGAAGTCCGGGTACGGGAGGAACGTCTGCATGCCGCCTGCTCTACCCGCCGGCCGGACCGGCATGCCTGGCCGGTACGAACCGGACGGGGTCGCCCAGTGTGGTGGTGCTGACTACGATTCGGGCATGGGGGAGCCGTGGCGGGATCGGGCGCGACGGGCGGTCGAGTGGAACTGGCGGCTCCGGGCCACCGGTGATGCCCGGCCGCACTACGTGATCTGCGGGCGGGACGCGCTGGCCTACTACGTCGCCAAGGCGTTGCTGGAGACGGAACTGCCGGCCGGTGGCGCCCGGGTCACCGTGGTGGTGCCGGAGCGCTACCGGGTCACCGGGCCCGACGTGGCCGGCCTGCGCGGGGTGCGGGTGGTCCGCTCCGACCGGCTCGACGTGCCGACGTTCCAGGCCGCCGGCCTGGCCGGAGCGAGCGGGCTGGCCCTGCTGCACCAGGACGACGTCGGCAACCTGCACGCCGCGCTGTGCGCCCAGGCGGTCGACGACGAGGTCCGCCAGGTGCTGCGGATGTTCAACAACACCTTGGCCGACGGGGTCCGCACCCTGCTCAAGGCCCGGGTCGAGGTGCTCTCCGACGCCGAGATGGCCGCCCCGGCGTTCGTCGCCGCCGCGCTCGGCGAGGTCGACCCCACCCACTTCCAGCACCGCGACCGCACGCTGCGGGTGGCTCGCCGCGCCGACGTACGCGAGCAGGACGTGGTCTGCGGGCTGGCCGACCTGAGCGACCCGCAGCGGGTCCGGCTGCTCCCCGCCGACCAGTCCACCGCCGACTTGGTGCTCGCCGAGGCCACCGGGCAGCCGCCCGGCACCGAGGTGGCCGCCCGGCGGCTGGTCCGGGCCCGCCGCCGGCGGCGGCCGGTCGCGGTCACCGTCCGCGCGATCCGCGGCTTCGCCACCCGCAAGATCGGTATCGCGGTGATGCTGGTGCTCGGGTTGATCGCGGTGCTCGGCGCGCTGATCTCCCAGGCCGAGGACGTGTCGCAGTTGGAGGCGATCTACCTCACCCTGGTCACCACGCTCAGCGGCGCCGACCCGGACACCACCAAGCCGCCGGACGCCCAGATCATGCAGGTGGTGCTGAACCTCGCCGGCCTGGCGCTGATCCCGCTGATCACGGCCGTGGTGGTGGACGGGATCGTCAACGCCCGGCTGGCCCTGCACACCGGCCGGTTGCAGAGCGAGCACTCCGGGCACGTGGTGGTGGTCGGCCTCGGCAACGTGGGCACCCGGGTGATGGCGCAGCTGCGCGAGTACGACGTCGAGGTGGTGGCGATCGACAAGAACCCGGAGCCGCGCGGCGCCACCCTGGCCCGGCAGCTCGAGGTGCCGCTGATCGTCGGCGACGCCGCTCTGCCCGAGACGCTGGAGGCCGCGGCGATCCGCGACTGCCAGGCGCTGGTGGTGGTCTCCACCGACGACGTGGCCAACCTGGAGGCGGCGCTCGCCGCCCGGGACGTCCGCGAGGATCTGCGGGTGGTGCTGCGGCTCTTCGACGGCGACTTCGCCGAGCGGGTGGAGGAGGCGTTCGGCATCGGCGTCTCCCGCTCGGTCTCCTACCTGGCCGCCCCGGCGTTCACCGGCGCGCTGACCGAACGCGCGGTGATCGTCACCATCCCGGTCGGCCGGCACGCCCTGCCGGTGGCCGAGGTGCCGGTCGCCGCCGGGTCCGAGTTGGACGGCCGGCCGCTCAGCGCCGCCTCCCGGGACGGGCAGGTGCGGTTGATCGCCCGTACCCCGGCCGGTGGTGGCCGGACGATCTGGCGGGACCTCGACCCCCGCCAGGTGATCTTCGCCGGCGACCGGCTCACCGTGGTGGCCCGCCGGGCCGGCCTGGACTGGCTGACCCGGCAGTGCGCACCCCCGGCCCCGCCGGCCCGGCCGGTGCCGACGTCCCGGTCGGGTGCCCTGCCCCGCGCCGCCAGCCCGCCGACGCCCGGCGCGCCGAACGTCCCACCGAGCGGTGGTGGCGTCCTGCCCGGGCAGCCCGCGGATCGGCCCGGGCCGGTCCCGGCGGCGCCGGCCGGCAACGGTGGCCCGCCGACCGACCCGGTGCCGGAGGACGGCGGGCCGGCCCGGCGCCCGGACGGCACCGGCCAGCCGGGCTGACCCAGCCCGGTGCCGCGAGCCGTGGCCACCCGACGGCCAACTCGCGGAGTCGTCGGGCTCAGCGGCGGGGGCGCAGCGCGTACCAGGCGGCGCCGACGGCGAGCACGGCGAAGCCGGCCAGCACGCTGGACAGCGGCAGGTTGACCGCGAGCAGCAGGCAGCCGACCAGCCCCAGCGCCGCCAGCACCTGGACCGGCAGCCGGCGGGCCGGGTCGCGGCCGAGGGTCAGCGCGGCGGCGTTGGTGATCGCGTAGTAGACCAGCACGGTGCAGCTGGAGAAGCCGATTGCGTCGCGTACGTCGCCGAGCGCGACGACCAGGATCACCACCGCGGCCACCGCCAGCTCGGCCCGGTGCGGCACCTGGCGTACCGGGTGCACGGCGGCCAACCCGCCGGGCAGGTCGTGGCGGCGGGCCATCGCCAGCGCGGTGCGGCCCACCCCGGCGAGCAGCGAGAGCAGCACCCCGGTCACCGCGACCGTCGCCCCGGCCCGGACCACCCAGGCCAGGCCGGGCAGCCCGGCGGCGGTCACCACGTCGGCCAGCGGCGCGGCGGAGGCGGCCAGCCGGTCGGCGCCGAGCACGCCGACCGCGACCACGGCCAGCACCAGGTAGATCGCCAGCACCAGGCCGAGGGCCAGCGGCACGGCCCGGGGGATGGTCCGCTCCGGTTCGCGGACCTCCTCGCCGAGGGTGGCGATCCGCGCGTACCCGGCGAAGGCGAAGAAGAGCAGGCCGGCGGCGGTGAGCACGCCCCGGGCCGAGCCGCCGGCCGCGCCGAGCCGGTCCGGCGAGACGTCGGGCACGCCGGTGACCGCGACCAGGGCCAGCACCGCCAGCACCAGCCCGACCAGGACCTTCGTCGCGGTCGCTGTCTTGCCGATGCCGCGCAGGTTGACAGCGGTCACCGCCAGGACCGCCGCGACCGCCACCGGCCGGGCCTGCCCCGGCCAGAGGTACGCCCCGATGGTCAGCGCCATCGCCGCGCAGCTCGCCGTCTTGCCGACCACGAAGCCCCAGCCGGCGAGGAAGCCGGCGAACGGGCCGAGCCGCTCCCGGCCGTATACGTAGGTGCCGCCGGACTCGGGGTAGCGGGCGGCCAGCCGGGCCGAACTGGTCGCGTTGCAGAAGGCGATGAAGCCGGCCAACGCCAGCGCCGCCAGCAGCCCGGCCCCGCCGGCACTGGCCGCGGCGGGTGCGAAGACCACGAAGACGCCCGCGCCGAGCATCGAGCCCAGCCCGATCACCACCGCGTCGGGTACGCCCAGCCGGCGTGCAAGTTGGTTCACGCCAGGCAGGTTAGGTGACGGAGGTGAACGGACGGTCCCAGGCGCGCAGCGCGCCGGGCAACGGCAGGTCGTCCCAGGGCACCCGGTGCAGCAGCCGGTCCAGCAGCAGGCCCAGCAGGAGCCCGGCCACCGAGTCGGTCAGCCAGTGCCAGCCCAGGTACGTGGTGGTGCAGAGCACGACCAGCGGCGGCACCACCCGGATCACGGTGACCAGCCGGGGCGGCATGGCACGCCCGTAGCCGCGCAGCAGCGGGGCGAGCAGCAGGGCGATCACGCCGTACCAGACGATGGCGTTGGCCACGTGCCCGGACGGGTACGACTGGGCGAACCGGACCGGCAGGTCGTCCTGGAAGAGCGGCAGCGTCCGCTCCGGCGGCAGGAACGGTTCCTTCACGCTGGCGCTCGGTGCCGGTCGGGCCGTCCACACCTTGAGCGGGCCGATGGTCAGGTAGGTGAACACGAACGCGAGCACCGGCGGCAGCACCGGCCGCACCGACCTGAGCCGGACCGCCAGCAGCACCCCGAGCCCCAACGCGATCAGTGTCAACGGCGTGCCCTGACCGAGGTAGTTGAGCACCACCGCGCTCCAGTGCGCGACCGCCGGCCGGTGCGCGGCCGACCAGTCGGCGACCGCCCGGTCGATTCCGAAGAGCCGGTCGGTGGCGAGCGCCACGGTCAGCCCGACGAGCGCGACCAGCAGCGCGGCGTCGAACCACCAGCCGGCCGGGCGGACCGGTCGCAGCCGCACCGTCCGCCGTACCGTCGTGGTCTCCCGCACGCGACCACGCTACCGGCCGGGCGCGCGGGCCGGCCCGTCCGGCCCGCGCCGGCGCCCTGGCCGGTTCGCGCGGGCCGGTGGTGGCTGTGTGCCGAGCCACGTGGGGAAGCGCTCGGGCGGGGCGAGGGGTCAGACTTGTCCCCGTGCGGATCACCTCGGCCCTCGTCGACCCGGCGCTGCTCGACCTTCCCTGGTCGACGCCGCTGGAGGAGTGGCCTGCCCAGCACCTGGTCGCGCTGCCGCAGGGCATCTCGCGGCACGTCGTCCGCTTCGTCCGCCTCGGCGGCTACGTCTACGCGGTGAAGGAGACCGGCGAGCGGGTGGCCGAGCGCGAGTACGACCTGCTCCGCGCGCTGGAGCGGATCGACTTCCCGTCGGTCGAGGCGGTGGCTATCGTCGCCGACCGGCAGAGCGACGACGGCGAGCCGCTCGACCCCGTGCTGATTACCCGGCACCTGCAGTTCTCGCTGCCCTACCGGGCACTCTTCTCGCACACCCTCCGGCCGGAGACGATGGGCCGGCTGCTCGACGCGCTGGCCGCGCTGCTGGTCCGGATGCACCTGACCGGCTTCTTCTGGGGCGACTGCTCGCTGTCCAACACGCTGTTCCGGCGGGACGCGGGCGCGTTCGCCGCGTACCTGGTGGACGCCGAGACCGGGGCGCTGCACCACTCGCTCTCCAAGGGCCAGCGCGGCGAGGACCTGGAGATCGCCCGGGTCAACATCTTCGGCGAGGCGCTGGACCTGCAGGCCGCCGGCCTGCTGCACGAGTCGATCGACCCCGAGGTGGTCTGCGAGGAGGTCGTGCAGCGCTACGAGCGGCTCTGGCACGAGATCACCTACGAGCAGCAGGTCGAGCGGGACGCCCGGCACGACATCGAGGGGCGGATCCGGCGCCTCAACGAGCTGGGCTTCGACGTGGCCGAGGTGGCCATGTCGACCATCGACGACGGGCGCTACCTGATCCGGCCGAAGGTGGTCGACGCCGGCTACCACACCCGCCGGCTGCTCCGGCTCACCGGTCTGGACGCCGAGGAGAACCAGGCCCGCCGGCTGCTCAACGACCTGGACGCGTACCGGGCGGAGAGCGACCTGACCGACGAGCAGCAGGCGGCCCACCGCTGGCTGACCGAGGTCTTCGAACCGGTGGTCCGGGCGGTGCCCGCGCACCTGCGCCGCAAGCTGGAGCCGCAGGAGCTGTTCGCGCAGATCATCGAGCACAAGTGGCTGCTCTCCGAGCGGGCCGGCCGGGACGTCGGGATGGCCCCGGCCGTGCAGTCGTTCCTGTCGGACGTGCTGGTGCACCGCCCCGACGAGCAGGCCGTGCTCGGCGTCGAGGTGCCCACCGGCTGACCACTGACGGACAGCCGCTGCCAGGCACGACGGTGGCTGCCGGACGCGGTGCGGCACCTGCCGCTTCGGTGCGTGCATGATGCCCCTGATCCCCTTTCGAGCTGCCCCTACAGATGGGGCAGGCACGGCAGGCGGCCGCATGACGCACGAGGACGGACCGCGGCGTTCGACCGGCGCCGAGGGCCGGCACGATTCGGCCACGGCAGCCGGCGGGCGGTGGACGGCAACTGCGGGAAGCATGCCGGGGTCCTGTGAGCCGGGTGGTGGTCTCACCGATGGGGCAGCTCGACAGGGTCCGACGGGTGGCTGTCGTGGCGAGCGGCGCGGGGTGAGCGGCGACCGTCCGCCAGGGGGAAAACTTCGGCTAGGTCCGCTGAGCCGGGTGGTGGTCTCACCGATGGGGCAGCTCGACAGCGTCCGACGAGTGGCTGTCCTGGCGAGCGGCGCGGGGTGAGCGGCGACCGTCCGCCAGGAGGAGAACTCCGGCCAGGTCCGTCAGGCGAGCGGCGTCGCGGGAGGGGCACTCCGCGGACCACGCCCACCGCCGAGCTGCCCGCGCGCCGACGGCCCCGGCGTGTCACTCCTGCCAGGCGCCGCCGCGCATCACCCGGACCACGTTCAGGTCGTCGTCGAGCACCACCAGGTCGGCGCGGAGCCCGACCTGGAGGGCGCCCAGCCGATCGCCGAGGCCGATCGCCCGGGCCGGCGTGGTGGCCACCATCCGGGCCGCGTCGGCCATCGGAATGCCCGCCGCCAGCGCGTGCCGCAGCGCGGCGTCCATGGTGAGCGTGCTGCCGGCGATCGCGCCGTCGCGGGTCAGCCGGGCCACCCCGTCCGCGACGGTGACCGCCTGACCGCCCAACTCGTACTCGCCGTCAGGCATGCCGGCGGCGGCCATCGCGTCGGTGACCAGCGCGGAGCGTTCCGGGCCGGCGACCGAGGACGCGAAGGTGAGCATGCCGTCGTGCAGGTGCACGCCGTCGGCGACCAGCTCACAGACCACGTTCGGGGCGTCCAGCAGGGCCACCACCGGGCCGGGTTCGCGGTGGTGCACCGGTCGCATCCCGTTGAACAGGTGGGTGCCGACGCTCGCGCCGGCCGCCACCGCCGCGCGGGTCTCGTCGTACGTCGCGTCGGTGTGGCCGACCGCCGCGACCACCCGGTGGGCGGTGAGCAGCTTGACCGCCTCCAGCGCGCCGTCCCGCTCCGGCGCCAGCGTCACCATCCGGATCGCGTCGCCGCCCAACTCGATCAGCTCGGCCAGTTCCTCGGTGGAGGGGTCGCGGAGGAACTCCGGGTTCTGCGCGCCGCAGCGCGTCGCGGAGAGGTACGGCCCCTCGAAGTGGATGCCGGCCAGCACGCCCTCGCCGACCAGCGGCCGGTAGGCGGCGGTGGCCGACCGCATCAGCTCGAACGGCGAGCTGACCAGGCTGGCCAGCAGGGTGGTGGTGCCGTGCCGCAGGTGGAACGCGGCGGCCTGCCGGGCCTGCTCGGCGTCGCCGGTGGTGAAGGTGTGCCCGCCGCCGCCGTGGGTGTGCATGTCGACGAAGCCGGGCAGGATCCAGTGCCCGTCGCGCACCGAGGGGTACTCGGCCACCGCGGTGATCCGGTCGCCGTTGATCTCCACGCAGCCCTGCCGGATCACGCCGGTCGGGGTCACCACCTTGCCGTTGACCCGCACGGTCATCGTTTCTCCAGGTCGTCGAGGGCGAGCAGGGCGGCGCCGAGGCAGCCGGCCTCGTCGCCGAGGGCGGCCGCGACCAGCCGCGGCTCCCGGTGGAAGGTCATCCGTTCGTGCAGCGCCGCGCGCAGCGGGTCGAGCAGTTGGGCGCCGGCCTGCGCCAGCCCGCCGCCGAGCACGATGGTCGCCACGTCGAAGAGCGCCTGGCCGCTGGCGAGGCCGTCGGCGAGGGCCTCGACGGTCTCCCGCCAGACCTGCCCGGCCAGCGCCTCGCCGGCCGCCGCCCGGGCCGCTACCTCGGCCGCGGTCGCTGGTTCCCCGGCCAGCTCCGCGTACCGGCGGCCGACCGCTGATGCCGAGGCCACCGCCTCCAGGCAGCCGGGGCGGCCGCAGCCGCAGCGGGGGCCGTCGGGGCGGACCAGGATGTGCCCGATCTCGCCGGCCGCACCGTGCGCGCCGACCGCGGCCGCGCCGTTCACCACGTGGGCCGCGGCGATGCCGGTGCCGATCGCGACGAAGAGCACGTGCCCGGCGCCCCGGCCGGCACCGAGCCGGGCCTCGGCGAGGCCGCCGGCCCGCACGTCGTGGCCGAGCGCCGCGGGCAGGCCGAGCCGCGCCTGCGCCAGCTCGCGCAGCGGTACGTCCCGGAAGCCCACGTTCGCCGACCAGACCGCCACCCCGCGCGCCTCGTCGACCACCCCGGGCACGGCGATGCCGACGGCCACCGGGGTGCGCCCGTCGGCGCGCGCCTTGCCGGCCAGTCCCTCGGCGACCTCCAGGATGGTGTCGACCACGGCCGTCGGGCCGCGCTCGGCGCCGGTCGGGTGCCGTTCGGTGTGCAGCACGGTGCCGGCCGAATCCACCAGGGCGCACTTCATCCCGGTGCCGCCGACGTCCAGCGCGACGACGGCGTCGGCTGAACTCACGCCAGCACCACGGAGCGGGTCAGGTGGCGCGGGGCGTCCGGGTCGAGGCCCCGGCTGGTGGCCAGCGTGACGGCGAACCGCTGGGCCAGGATCAGGTCGGCCATCGGGTCGACCGGCGTACGCCCGGCCGACCAGCTGCTCAGCACAGTGCGGCAGCCGTGCGTGCGGCTGTGCACGAAGGTGGCGCCGGTGGCCGCCACGTCCTCCGCCAGCCCGTCGGGCAGCTCGCCGAACGCCCAGACCAGCCGGCTGGGGGCGGCGATCGAGATCGGGCCGTGCCGGTAGTCCATCGCCGGGTACGCCTCGGCCCAGAAGGTGGCGGCCTCGCGGCACTTCAGCGCGGCCTCCTGGGCCAGCCCGACCGTCCAGCCGCGACCGAGGAAGGTGACCTGCTCGATCCGGGCCGGGTCGATCGGCAGCGGGGCGCGGACCGCCACCTCGGCGTCGGCGGCCAGCGTGCCGACGTTGTCGCCCAGGTGGGCGCGGAGCAGCGCGAGCGCGGTGGTCGCGAAGCGGGTCTGCACCACCGAGCGTTCGTCGGCGAAGGGCATGGTCACCGCGGCGTCGGCCAGCCCGACCGCCGGGGAGTCGGGGTCGCCGACCAGTACCGTGCTGGGCACCTGCCCGCGCAGCGCGGTGAGCAGTTCGAGCACCTCGGTGGTGGTGCCGGAGCGGGTGATCGCGACGAGTCGGTCGTAGCGGCGGCCGGCGGGGAACTCGGACGCCTGGAAGGCGTCGGTCTCGCCCTGGCCGGCGGCCTCGCGGCGGGCCGCGTACGCCATCGCCATGAACCACGACGTGCCGCAACCGACAACGGCGACCCGCTCGCCGGGGCGGGGAAGGTGCCCGGCGACCGTGCCCACCAGTTGCGCCGCCTCCCGCCAGCATTCGGGCTGGCTGGCGATCTCCGCGTCCACGTACGCCATGAGAACTCCTCACAGGGGAGAACGGTGCGCAATACGGCTCGTTTGACCCGTCTTTCGCGCGTCATTCTGCGTGAACCCGGTATGCCGTGGCAACCGGTGGCGCGATCGAGCAGGCCAGGGTTTTGCGCCCTCGTAGTTTCGCGCACTAGTGTGCACGCAATCAATCACCGACCGCGCAGTAACTGGAGGCCCCGGGGTGGACCGCTACGCCAGATGGAACGCCCTGCTCGAGATGCTGACCGACAGTGGGCGGGTCACCGTCGAGGAGGCCGCCGAGCGGCTGGACGTCTCGCAGGCCACCATCCGGCGTGACTTCGACCAGCTGGCCCAGCAGCAGATGATCACCCGGACCCGGGGTGGCGCGGTCGCCAACGGGGTCTCCTACGACCTGCCGCTGCGCTACAAGACGGCCAAGCACTCGGCCGAGAAGCAGCGGATCGGCGCGGCCGCGGCGGCGCTGGTCTCGCCGGGCACCGTGGTCGGCCTGAACGGCGGCACCACCAGCACCGAGGTGGCCCGCGCGCTGGCCGTCCGGCCGGACCTGAACACCAGCGCCGAGGGCGCCCAGCTCACCGTGGTCACCAACGCGCTGAACATCGCCAACGAGCTGCTGGTCCGCTCCCGGATGAAGGTGGTGGTGGCCGGCGGTGTGGTGCGCCCGAAGTCGTTCGAGCTGGTCGGGCCGCTCGGCGGGGCGCTGCTGCGCGAGGTCACCCTGGACGTCGCGCTGCTCGGCGTGGACGCCATCGATCCGCTGCTCGGCGCGGCCGCCCACCACGAGGGGGAGGCGGCGATGAACAACCTCATGGTCGCCCGGGCCAAGCGCGTCGTCATCATCGCCGACTCGTCCAAGCTGGGCGGGCACGCCTTCGCCCGGATCTGCCCGGTGGACCGGGTGGAGACGCTGGTCACCGACTCCGGCGCCAACCCGGAGGTGGTCGAGGCGTTCCGGGCCGCCGGGGTCAGCGTCATCTGCGCCTGATCCACTCGTTTCCCTCACTGTCGGTAGTCGTCCGACCCGGCGATGCATACCGGGTATTGCGGTGCTCTGCATACCGCGTATGGTGTCGGCTGTCATAGCGCCCGGATCGGGGGAGGTGCAGCTTGCCAGCTGTCCTGGAGATAGAAGGTCTACGTAAGACGTACAAGAGTCGCCGGCGCGGTACCCGCAACGCCCTGGACGGCTTCGACATGCGCGTCGAGGCGGGCCAGGTGCACGGCTTCCTGGGCCCGAACGGCTCCGGCAAGACCACCACCCTGCGTACGCTGCTCGGCCTGATCCGGCCGAACGGCGGGCGGATGGCCATCCTCGGGCACGAGGTGCCCGCGGCGCTGCCCACTGTCGCCGGCCAGGTCGGCGCCATCGTGGAGAGCCCGCAGTTCTTCCCGCACTTCTCCGCCCGGGACACGCTCTCCCTGCTGGCCGGCGCGGGTGGCGTCCCGGCCACCCGGATCGACGAGGTGCTGGAGCTGGTCGGCCTGCGCGACCGGGCCGGCGAGCGGGTCAAGACCTATTCGCTCGGCATGAAGCAGCGGCTCGCGGTCGCCTCCGCCCTGCTGAAGAACCCGAAGCTGCTGATCCTCGACGAGCCGGCGAACGGTCTCGACCCGGGCGGCATCCGGGAGATGCGCACGCTGATGCGCAACCTCGCCGAGTCGGGCATGACCGTGGTGCTCTCCAGCCACATCCTCGGCGAGATCCAGCTGATCTGCGACTCGGTCACCATCATCTCGCTGGGTCGGCGGGTGGCCTTCGGCCCGGTCGAGCAGGTGCTGGCCGAGCACTCCTCCGGCGCGGTGCGGGTACGGCTGGAGGCGGTCACCGACCTGCCGGTGGCCACCGAGGCGCTCACCGGCGCCGGGATCCGGGTGACCGGCCACCCGGACCACCTGATGCTTGCCGGGGTCGACAAGCCGGCCACCGTGACCCGGCTGCTCGCCGAGCGGGGCCTGTACGTGAGCGAACTGGCCCCGGTCGCCGTCGACCTGGAGAGCGTCTTCCTCGAACTGACCGCCACCGCGCCGGTACCCGGCCAGCACCGGCAGGTCGACCAGTCCACGAAGGTCGGTGGGGCGGGGCAGCCCGGCGCCACCGGAGGAGGTTGGGGCGCGTGAGTCTCTACCGTACCGAGCTGCGCCGGCTGGCCAAGCGGCGCTTCGCCCGCTGGATGACGCTGCTCGGCCTGCTGGTGCTGGCCACCGTGATGATCGGCGTTTTCTTCAGCAACCAGAAGATCGACGCCGCCGCAGTGGCCAAGGCCGAGCGCCAGGCCGAGCAGCAGTACCAGGAGCAGGTCCGCTGGAGCGAGCAGGAACGCCTCGCCTGCGAGCGGTCGAAGACCGAGGGTACGGCGGACCCCAACCGCTTCCCGGCGGACTGCTCGGTGATCACCCCGCCGCCGCCGGAGGCGATCGAGGCGAGGTGGTTCCTGCCGTCCACCTTCGACTTCCGGGAGAGCTTCGGCTTCACCCTGCTGCCGTTCGCGGCGATCCTGGCGCTGGTCGGGTTCGTGGTCGGCGCCTCGTTCGTCGGGGCGGAGTGGAGCACCGGCGGCATGATGAACCTGCTGCTGTGGCGGCCGAAGCGGTTGACCGTGCTGCTCACCAAACTGGCGGCGCTGCTCACCGGCGTACTGGCGGTGGCGCTGCCGGCCGCGGTGGCGTGGTTCGGCGGATTCTGGCTGGTGGCCGTGTATCGCGGCAGCACCGAGAAGGTGACCTCGGGAGTGTGGCAGTCGTTCGCGCTGACCGGGCTCCGCGGCATCGTGCTGGCGCTGCTCATGGCGACCGTCGGGTTCGCGCTGGCCTCGCTGGGCCGGCACACCGCGATGGCGCTCGGCGGGGCGATCGCGGTGATGGTGGTCGGCCAGTTCGGCCTGGCCATCCTGCTCGACATGGCCGGGGTGCGGTTCGCCGAGGCCTGGCTGCTGCCCACGTACGCGGTGGCGTGGATGCAGAAGAAGGTGACCCTGGAGGACTGGGAGGCGTGCAACGCCACCTTCACCGGGGAGTGCCGGCCGGAGACCTTCGACGTCACCTGGCAGCAGTCCTCGGTGCTGCTGGGCGTCGGGCTGGTGGTGATCCTCGGCGCGGCGCTCTGGGCGATGCGCCGGCGGGACATCTCCTGACGTACGGCGGTGGCGCGGCCCGGGCCCTCCCCGACCCGGGCCGCGCCGCGGCGTCTGTGCGGTCCGGGTCGGCCCTGGTTAGGCTGAGGTCCCCCGGTCGGCCCCGTCGCGCCGGCCGCCCGTCGCCCGCGAGGAGCCCCATGCAGCCCGCCGACGCCGCCCCGGCCAGCGAGACCGCCGCGGCCGGCCAGGGTGGGCGGACGGGCGGCTCCCGCGCCGGCGTACCGACGCCGCGCCCGGCACCGGCCCCGGAGGCCGCTCCGGTCCCACCGCCGCGCACCGCCCCGGAGGCGGAGAC
>NZ_QGSW01000249.1:0-56873 GCF_003176715.1 Micromonospora sp. S4605 | reverse complement strand
ACCCCGGACGGCGCGAGGATCAGTTGGCCCGCGCAGGCCCGCCCCACCACCCGGTGGGGAGTCGCTCACCCCTAACGGTGAGGATCCACAACCCCACCGCAAACCCGGTGAACGTTAGTGGACACCGCACTAGCCTGAGCTCAGGCGTCCAGGCCGGGCGCCGACGGACGGAAGGACCGGTGCCGGTGGCAGCCAACGACGCGGACCGCGCCGCGGCGCGCCGCCGCCGGCTGCTCTGGTCCGGGGTGCTCGCGCTGGTCGGTCTGCTGCTGCTCGTCGTCGGCCTGACCATCGCCGACGGCGCCACCGCGTGGATCGAGGTGACCGCCGCGATCCTGCTGCTGGTGGTGAGCTACGCCCTGCAGTACGTGGCCCGCCGGGAGACCGTCTACCGGCCGGACGACCGGCGCTGACCCAGGCGGGCCGTCCCCCCGATCGTCGGTGGGCTGTGCCAGGCTGTCGGACGTGGCACAGCAACCCCCGATCCTGCTCGTCGACTCGCCCAGCCTCTACTTCCGGGCCTACTTCGGCATCCCCGAGTCCGCCGCCCGCGCCGAGGACGGCAGCCCGGTCAACGCGGTGCGCGGCTTCCTCGACATGCTGGCGACCCTGATCCGCACCCGCCGGCCCGACCGGATGGTCTGCGCGCTCGACCACGACTGGCGGCCCGACTGGCGGGTGGCGCTCCTGCCGTCGTACAAGGCGCACCGGCTCGCCCCGGAGGGCGGTGAGGTGGTGCCGGACACGCTGACCCCGCAGGTGCCGGTCATCCTCGACGTGCTCGACGCCATCGGCATCACCACCGTCGGCGCGGCCGGCTACGAGGCCGACGACGTGCTCGGCACGCTCTCGGTCACCCAGCCCGCGCCGGTCGAGGTGGTCTCCGGCGACCGCGACCTGTTCCAGCTGGTCGACGACGCCCGCCCGGTGCGGCTGCTGTACGTGGGGCGCGGCGTGGCCAAGCTGGAGGACTGCGACGACGCCGCGGTGCGCGCCCGCTACGGGGTGCCGGCCGACCGGTACGCCGACTTCGCCGCGCTGCGCGGCGACCCCAGCGACGGCCTGCCCGGCGTGCCCGGCGTCGGCGAGAAGACCGCTGCCCGGCTGGTCACCCGCTACGGCGACATCGCCGGCATCCTGGCCGCCCTGGACGACCCGGATTCCGGCTTCGCCCCCGGCCTGCGCGCCAAGCTCGCCGCCGCCCGGGACTACCTGGCGGTGGCGCCGAAGGTGGTCAAGGTCGCGCTCGACGTGCCGCTGCCCGACCTGCCCACCGAGCTGCCGACCGCCCCCGCCGACCCGGACCGGCTGCTGGAGCTGGCCCAGCGGTGGAACCTGGCCGGCTCCGCCCGCCGGCTGGTCGACGCCCTCGCCGGCCGTTCCTGACCCCGCGGCCCGGCTCGGGCCCCGCGCCGGTCAGGCGGCGGCGTGGTATGCCAGCACGCCCCGGTTCACCGCGCCGATCGCCTGCCGGGCGGTGGACCGCAGGTCGGCCGACGCGCCACCGGAGTCGGCGAGCTGGCCGAGCAGGTCGACCACCTGCCGGGCCCAGCGGACGAAGTCGCCGGCCGGCATCTCCCCGTCGATCTCGTGGCCGCTGGCCAGCACCTTGGCCAGCGCCTCGCCCCGGGCCCAGCGGTAGATCGGCCAGGCGAAGCCCAGGTCGGGCTCGCGGGTCACCGCCAGCCCCCGGGACGCCTCGTCGGCCTCGATCTCGCTCCACAGCTTCAGCGTGGCGTCCACCGCCTCGGACACCCCGCCGCGTGGCAGCGAGGCCCGCTCGTCGACGTCGCGGCGCGCCTCGAAGACCACCACGGAGACCGCGGCGGCCAGTTCGGCCGGGGAGAGCCCGTCCCAGACCCCACGCCGCAGGCACTCCGCGACCAGCAGGTCGGCCTCGGTCCAGATCCGGCCGAGCATCCGTCCGGCGTCGGTCACCGCGCCGTCCGGCGCGAGGTAGCCGCGCGCGGTGAGCAGCGCGACGATCCGGTCGAAGGTACGCGCCAGCGAGCCGGTCCGGCCGGCCACCCGCTGCCGCAGCTCCTCGGTGTCGCGCTCCAGCCGGCGCCGCCGCTCCGCCCAGCGGGCGTGCTCCTCCCGGTCCGGGCAGGCGTGGCAGGGGTGCCGGCGCAGCTCGGCACGGAGCTGGCTGAGCCGGTGGTCCTCGCCGACCGCCTGCCGGGACCGGCCGCGGCGGCCACCGTGCCGGTCCAGCCCGGTGCCGCTGACCTCGGCGGCGAGATCCCGCCGGGCGGCCGGGGAGCGGTGGTTGAAGTGCTTGGGCACCCGGATCCGGGCGAGCACCTCGGCCGGGGTGGTGAAGTCGCCGGGGCTGACCCGCCCGGCCCAGCGGTCCTGGGTGAGCACCAGCGGGCGGGGCTCGCCGAACCCACCGGTCGCCGGGTCCAGCACCACCGCCAGGCCGGCCCGCCGGCCCGACGGCACCCGGATCACGTCACCCACCCGCAGCCGCTCCAGCGACGCCACCGCGGCCGCCTTGCGCTGGCTCTGCCCCTGCCGGGCGAGCGCCCGCTCCCGGTCGGCGATGGCCACCCGCAGCCCGAAGTACTCGTCGAAGTCGCCGTGGTGGCAGGCGGCGTCGGCGCCGTACGCCTCGATGGTCTCGGTGTTGCGCTGCACCTGCCGGGCCAGGCCGACCACCGACCGGTCCGCCTGGAACTGCGCGAACGACGACTCCAGCAGCGCCCGGGCCGGCTCCGCGCCGACCGTGCCGACCAGGTTGACCGCCATGTTGTACGAGGGCCGGAAGCTGGACCGCAGCGGGTACGTACGGGTCGAGGCGAGGCCGGCCACGTGCCGCGGGTCGGTCTCCGGGGACCACACCACCACGGCGTGCCCCTCGACGTCGATGCCGCGCCGGCCGGCTCGGCCGGTGAGCTGGGTGTACTCCCCCGGGGTCAGGTCGACGTGCGCCTCGCCGTTGTATTTGACCAGCCGTTCCAGCACCACGCAGCGGGCCGGCATGTTGATGCCCAGGGCGAGCGTCTCGGTGGCGAAGACCGCCTTGACCAGGCCGCGGACGAACAACTCCTCGACGACCTCCTTGAACGCCGGCAGCATGCCCGCGTGGTGGGCCGCCAGCCCGCGCTCCAAGCCGTCGAGCCACTCCCAGTAGCCCAGCACCGACAGGTCCTCGCCGGGGATCGCGGTGACTCGGGACTCGACCACCCGGCGGATCTCCGCCCGCTCCTCGGGCGAGGTGAGCCGCAGCCCGGCGGCGAGGCACTGCTGCACCGCAGCGTCACAGCCGGCCCGGCTGAAGATGAACAGGATCGCCGGCAGCAGGCCCTCCCGGTCCAGCCGGTCGACGATGTCCGGGCGCATCGGGCCGCGCCAGCGGGGACCGCGCCGCCCGCCGCCCGGGCCGGCGCTGCGCCCCTCGCCCAGTTCGAGGCGGCGCATGGTGTCCCGGGTGTAGCGCAGCAGTTCCGGGTGCACGTCGTGCTTGCGGGCCGCGTCGGCGTCGTGGAACAGGTCGAACATCCGCTTGCCGACCAGCATGTGCTGCCACAGCGGCACCGGCCGGTGCTCGCTGACCACCACCGCCGTCTCGCCGCGTACGGTGACCAGCCAGTCGGCGAACTCCTCGGCGTTGGAGACGGTGGCCGACAGGGAGACCAGCGTCACCGAGGCGGGCAGGTGGATGATCACCTCTTCCCAGACGCCGCCGCGGAACCGGTCGGCGAGGTAGTGCACCTCGTCCATCACCACGTACGCCAGGCCCTCCAGGGTGGCCGAGCCGGCGTAGAGCATGTTGCGCAGCACCTCGGTGGTCATCACCACCACCGGCGCGTCGCCGTTGATCGCGTTGTCGCCGGTGAGCAGGCCGACCTGCTCGGCGCCGTAGCGGTCCACCAGGTCGTGGTACTTCTGGTTGGACAGCGCCTTGATCGGCGTGGTGTAGAAGCACTTGCGCCGGGCCCCGTCGGCCGGCTGCCCGGGCGTGCCGCGCAGCGCCAGGTGCACGGCGAACTCCCCCACCACGGTCTTGCCCGCGCCGGTGGGGGCGCAGACCAGCACCCCGCTGCCCCGCTCCAACGCCTGGCACGCCTCGCGCTGGAAGTCGTCGAGATCGAACCCCAGGTCAAGGGCGAACTCGTCCAGCGCCGGGAACTGGGAGGCCTGCGCGGCCCGGCGGCGCGCCGCGGCGTACCGCTCGGCGGGGCTCGACATGGCACCAAGATTAATGCGTGCCGGCGGCGGACACCGGACAAGGCCGCCCGATCGGGGCCGCCGGAGCCGGTCGGTAGGGTGCAGCACGTGCCGGACCATGCCGAACCGCCCCAGACACCCGCCCCGGTCAGCGCCGCCGCCGGTCCGAGGGCGTCCCGCCGGCCCGTGAAGGCGGTGCTGTTCGACTTCCATGGCACCCTGGCCCAGGTCGAGGAGGCCCGCGAGTGGGTGCTGGCCGCCGCCGCGACCTGCGGGGTCACCCTGGATCGGGCCCGGGCCACTGCGCTGGCCGACCGGCTGCTCACCGCCGGCCGGGCGGGTGGCCCGCTGCCGGCCCGGGTGCCGCCCCGGCTGGCCGAGCTGTGGGCCGACCGCGACCTCTACCCGCACGCCCACCGCGGCGCGTACACCGGGCTCGCCGAGACGGTGGACGCCGGCATCGACGGCTTCGCCGAGGCCCTCTACGAGCGGCTGCTGGTGCCCGACGGCTGGGTGCCGTACCCGGACGCCCGGCCCACGCTGGGCGCGCTGCGCGAGGCCGGGGTGCGGGTGGCCGTGGTCAGCAACATCGGCTTCGACATCCGGCCGCACTTCGCCGCCTGGGGGCTGGCCGACCTGGTCGACGCGTTCGTGCTGTCGTACGAGGTGGGGCGCTGCAAGCCGGACCCGGCGATCTTCTGGCGCGCCTGCGGGATGCTCGGCGTCGACCCGGAGCAGGCGCTGATGGTCGGCGACAGCCCGGCCGACGCGGGTGCGGTGACGGCTGGCTGCGCCGCGCTGGTGCTCCCGGCGGCCGAGGCCGGCCGGGAGAACGGCCTGGGCGCCGTGCTCGACCTGGCCCTGCCGGGCTGACCCTCTGTCGATACGCCGCCGCAGCCCTCGCCAGCGCCCGCCCGCGGCTCGGCCCCGGCAGCGATCCGGGCGGCGGCTCAGACCCCGCCGGCGGCCCGCACGCCGGCTCAGCCGCGGACGGTGTCCCGGGCCAGCGCGACGAGGTCGGCGACGGCCGGGTGGCCGGGCGGCTCGCGCCAGGCCAGCAGCACGGTGACCGGCGGCGCGTCGGTCAGCGGCAGGTACGCCACCGCCGGGTTGGGATACATCGCCGCGGTCGCCGCGGTGGTGACCCCGACCGCCCGGCCGGCGCTGATCGCCGCCAACCAGTCGTCGGTGTTGGCCACCGGCACCACTGTGGCCGGGGCCCGGCCGGCGGGCCACAACTCCAGGGTGGTGGTGCCGGTCGTGGCGTTCACCGCGATCGGCTGGTCGACCAGGTCGGCCAGGGTGAGCGTGGCCCGGCCGGCGAGCGGGCTGTCGGCCGGCACGGTGGCCAGTCGCGGCTCGTCGAGCAGCCGCTGGGTGCGGATCCCGGGCAGGTCGACCGGCTGACGCAGCACCGCCACGTCGACCCGGCCCCGGGCCAGCCCGGCGGTGCGTTCGTCGATGCGCAGCAGTTCCAGCGGGGTGTGCGGGTGCTGCTGCCGCCAGCGGCGCAGCAGGGTCACGGTGTGCCCGCCCAGCGCCGACCAGGCGTGCCCCAGCCGGATCGGCCGGCCGCCCAGGTGGGCCGGGTCGAGCACGTCGTCGACCGCGGCCACCGCCGCGGCGGCGCGGTCGCGCAGCGCCCGGCCGGCGGGGGTGAGCGCCAGGTGGTGCGTGGAGCGGTCGGCGAGGCGTACCCCGAGGTGGTTCTCCAGCTGGCGCAGCGTACGGGAGAGGGCGGGCTGGGTGAGCCGCAGCCGGGCCGCGGCCCGGGTGATACTGCTCTCCTCGGCGATGGCCAGGAAGGCCCGCAGGTGGCGCAGCTCCACGGTCATAACCGCCAAGCATAAGCGCGGGCGGACCGGCATTTCCGCGCGGCGACGCCGGCTCGTAGCGTCGGAAGGGTGACCGACACTCTGCGCGCCGTCCCGCCCGCTCCCGCCGCCGAGGCCCCGCGCCCGCGCGGCGGCCTGCGGGCGGTGGGCCTGGTGCTCGGCGGGGCGCTGTCGGTGCAGTTCGGCTCAGCCGTGGCCGCCCTGCTCTTCCCGCGCTCCGGGGTGGCCGGGGCGGTCACCCTGCGGCTGACCATCGGCGCGGTGCTGCTGCTAGCCGTGTGCCGACCCCGGCTGCGCGGTTACGGCCGCGGCGACTGGGCGGCCGCCGCCGGGTTCGGGGTGGCGCTGGCCGGCATGAACTCGCTGTTCTACCAGGCCATCGAGCGCATTCCGCTGGGCCCGGCGGTGACCCTGGAGGTGCTCGGACCGCTGACCCTGTCGGTGCTGGCCGCCCGCCGGCTGGCCAGCTGGTGCTGGGCGGGGCTCGCCGCCGCCGGGGTGGCCCTGCTCGGGCAGGGGGGTTTCGACCGGCTCAACCCGGTCGGCGCCGGCCTGGCGCTGGCCGCCGGCGCGATGTGGGCGGCGTACATCGTCTTCAGCGCCCGGGTCGGGCAGCGCTTCCCGGGCGCCGACGGGCTGGCCCTGGCGCTCGCCGTCGCCGCGCTGCTCACCCTGCCGGCCGGGCTGCTCGGGTCGGGCACCGCCCTGCTGGACCCGACGGTGCTGGCGCTGGGCGCCACCGTCGCCGTGCTCTCCTCGGTGCTGCCGTACACCCTCGAACTGCTCGCCCTGCGCCGGCTGCCCACGCACACCTTCGCCGTGCTGATGAGCCTCGGCCCGGCCATCGCCGCGCTGGCCGGCTGGCTGGTGCTGGATCAGGCGCTCACGGTGCCGGAGGTGCTGGCGATCGGGCTGGTGATCGCGGCCAGCGTCGGCGCGGTACGGGTCAGCGCAGCAGCCGCAGCGCCGCCGGCACAGCCGTGACGGTTACCGGCAGGTCCAGCACCCGCTCCCCGTCGGCGTACGTGGTGATGCCCTCGGCGGCCAGTTCCACCTCGCGCACCCGGTAGCTGCGCACCAGCGGGTGCCGCACGTGGGTGCCCTGGTAGATGCTCGGCTTGACGCGCATCAGGGTGAGCCGGTCGAACCGCCCGCCGACCACCACGTCGAGCAGCCCGTCGGTGAGGTCCGCGTCCGGGCAGATCCGCATGCCGCCGCCGTAGCTGGGCGCGTTGCCCACCGCCACCAGCACCGCGTCCACCTCCTGCGGTTCGCCGTCGAGGCGCAGCTTGTACCGGCGTGGCCGCAGCCGGGCCAGCTCCACCAGGATCGCCAGGTCGTACCGGCGGGGGCCGCGCGGCCAGCGCATCCGGTTGGCCCGCTCGTTGACGATCGCGTCGAAGCCGGCGGCCAGCACCGCCCCGTACCAGCGCCGGGTGCCGTCGGCGCCGGTCAGCCGGGCCAGGTCGACCGGACGGGTACGGCCGGCGCGCAGCGCGTCGACGATCACCTCGACGGCGGCCAGCGGGTCGGCCGGGAACCCGGTGTCCACCGCGAAGTCGTTGCCGGTGCCGGCCGGCACCGGACCGAACGGGACCGCCGTCCCGGCGACCGCCTGCAACGCCCGGTGCACGGTGCCGTCACCGCCCACCGCGACCAGCGCGGCCACCCCGTCGGCGACGGCCGCGTGGCAGGCCGCCTCGGCCTGCTCGGCGCTGTGCGCCTCGAGCAGCCGCACCGGCCGGCCGGTGGCGGCGAGCCGGTCCAGCAGCCCGGGCAGCAGGCCGCGGTGCCGGCCCCGGCCGGCGGTCGGGTTGGCCAGTACGGCGACGGGACCGTCGGGGGCCACGGAGGGGTGATCGTCAGCGGTCACGGCGAGCAACCTACCGCCACGGGAAACGCCGCCCACCCAGGGCGGCGTTTCCTTGTCAGCGTGTCGGAGGACCGCTCCGGCAGGTGCCGGAGCAATTACCGAGGGTCAGGTCATGTCGTCGTAACGGCGGTCGATCGGCGCCGGGGCGGAGATCGGCTCCGGGGCGGTGATCGGCGCGCTGGCGTCCACCCGCTCCCCCGCCTCCACCGGCTCCCGGTCGAACTCCAGCGGCGACACCTCGTCGTCGGCGATGCCGGCGTAGACCTCCTTGCCGCGTCCCCGGCGCTTGTCGTTGAGGAACGCGACACCGACGGCGGCGAAGTAGAGCGCGCAGAGGCAGATGGCCAGCGCGGTCATCCCGAACGGGTCCGGGGTGGGGGTGACCACCGCGGAGAAGGCGAAGAAGACGAAGACCGCCACCCGCCACCAGCCCAGCAGCCGCTTGGCGCTGGCGATGCCGACGAAGTTGAGCATCAGCACCAGCAGCGGGAACTCGAACGCCACCCCGAAGAGCAGGATGAGGTTGGTGACGAACGAGACGTACCGGGTGATGTCCAGGGTGGTGTTGATCTCGCTGCCGGAGATGTCCAGCAGGAACTCCAGGCCCTTCGCGGTGACGAAGTAGGCCAGCACCGCGCCGGCGGCGAACAGCGGCGCCGCCAGCCCGGTGAAGACGTACGCGTAGCGCCGCTCGTGCCGGTGCAGGCCCGGCGCGATGAACGCCCAGAGCTGGTAGAGCCAGACCGGCGCGGCGAGGATCAGCCCGACCCAGAGCCCGATCTTGAGGTTGAGCAGGAACAGGTCGGCCGGCCCGAGCTGGACGAAGTCGCAGGCGCCGTTGGTCGTCTGCGCCTGCGGCAGGTCGCAGTACGGCCGCTTCAGCACGTTCAGCACCGGGCCGGCGAGCCAGATGCCGAAGCCGAAGCCGACCACGATCGCCAGCGACGCCTTGAACAGGCGGTTGCGCAGCTCGCGGACGTGCTCGATCAGGGTCATCGAGCCGTCGGCGGCCCGCTGGAAGCTGCTCGGACCGCGCTTACGAAGACCGAAGGCCACGGTTGCGGGCCCTTCGGTCAGTTGTCGCGGACGCGGTGCACCGGGTCAACGCCCGGCTGCTGCTGCGGCGGGGCCTGGTAGGGCGCCTGCTGCGGGGCCTGCTGCCCGGCGTGCGGCGGCAGCGGCTGGTAGCCGGCCTGCGCGTCGGCCTTCTCGGCCAGGTCGCGGTCGTCGTCGTGCAGGCTCTTGGTCTCGGCCTTGATGATCCGCAGCGAACGGCCCAGCGAACGGGCCGCGTCGGGGAGCCGCTTCGCGCCGAAGAGCAGGATCAGCACGACCACGAGTACGGCGATGTGCCACGGCTTGAGGGCACCCATGGGAAGCTCCAGTCGCTCTGTGTGTCTGGCAAGGGGTGTGTCGCAGCCCATCGTACGTGCGCCGAAGGCCGTTGCCACCCGCCGGGCGGTGGTGGTTCGTCCCGGCCGGTGAAGTGTTGACCAACCCCGAGTGTCCCGTCAACCGCCCCCGCCCGATCGTTCCTGCGCGCAACCCGGCCGGATCGCGCAGGGACGACAACGGTGGTCGATCAGTCGCCGCGCTTCGCCTTGATCAGTTCCAACCGGCGCTGGGCGGTGTCGAGCTGCCCCTGCAGCGTCTCGGCGCGCTGCTGGAGGCTCTCCGCGCTCTCCCGCAGCGCCTCCGCCTCGGTCGCGCGCCGTTGCAGGGCCAGCGCCGCGCGGCGCAGCCGGGGCAGCCGGGCCAGCACCGTCCGGACGGCCAGGGCGAACCCGACGAGCGCGACCAGCACCACCGCGAGCACGATCCACGTCACCACGGCGGTCAGCCTACTGGGCGCCCGCCGGCACCGCCGGACCGGCGGATGGCGCCGCCGGCGTGTCGGGTCGCTCCGCCGGCTGCGCGGGCGCGGGGCTCGGCGCCGGTGAGGCGTACGCGTCGAGCGCGGCGGCGGCCGCCGCGCGCACCTGTTCGGCGAGCTCGACCGGCGCGACCACGGTGACCTCCGGGCCGAGGCCGAGCACGAACCGGCGGGCCCAGCCGAGGTCGGTGACCCGCAGCGAGACCAGCCACTGGTCGCCGTCGCCGGCCGCCACCGACTCGCACGGGTAGTACTCGGTGATCCACCGCTCGCTGCGGCCCACCCGCAGCGTGATCAGCGGCAGGTCCGGCGAGGGGCGGAACACCCCGTCGGTGAGGTCGTGCGGGCGGGCCTGCGGCGGCACCACGGCCGGCTCGTCCAGCTCGGTGACCGCGTCGATCCGGTCGGAGCGGAACAGCCGCACCGCCTCCGCCCGGCGGCACCACGCCTCCACGTACGCGCGCCCGCCGACCATCAGCATCCGCAACGGGTCGACCACCCGTTCGGTGGTCTCGTCCCGGGCGGCCGTGTAGTAGGTGATCCGCAGCGCCCGGCCGCTCTCCACCGCGGCCCGCAGCTCCTGCACCCGGCGGGTGTCGGCGGGCAGCCGGACCTCGACCGGCGCGGCCACCAGGTCACCGGCCGCGTCCTCGATCTTGGCGAGGGCCCGCTCCACCGCCTCCCGGTTGGCCACCCCGGGCGTCTCGGCGAGCATCCGGAGCGCCACCACCAGGGCGAGCGCCTCGTCCGGCGTGAGCCGCAGGGGCCGGTCGATGCCGGCGTCGTAGGTGATGGTGACCCGGTCGCCGTCGAAGGCCATGTCGATCAGGTCGCCGGGCCCGTAGCCCGGCAGCCCGCAGACCCAGAGCAGTTCCAGGTCCTCGCGCAGCTGCCGCTCGGTGACGCCCAGGTCGCCGGCCGCCTCGGCGATCTCGATGCCGGGGCGGGCCAGCAGGTAGGGCACCAGGTTGAGCAGCCGGGCGAGCCGGTCGGCCGAGGCCCGGGAGCCGCCCTTGGCGGCCGGGCGGGTCACCGGGCACCTCCGGCGCCGGCCAGCTCGTCGTGCCGGGCGGCGATCTCCTTGAGCCGCTGGATGACCGCCTCGCGCACCTCCGGCGGGTCGAGCACCCGCACGTCCGGGCCGTAGCCGACCAGCTGGCCGGCGAGCGAGTCCGGGTCGGCGTACGGCAGCACCAGCCGGTCGGCGTCGCCGCCGGTGGTGACGCTCACCGCCCAGCGGCGCAGCCCCGCGGCGCGCCCGGGCGTGACCAGCACGGTGGCCCGGCCGGCCCGCTCCACCGGGCCCGACCAGCGGGCCACGTGGCTGATCAGGTCGACCCCGGCCGGCGGCTGGTAGCCGCCCGGCTCGCCGGTCACCCGGACCGCGCCGACCACCCGGGAGAGCCGGAAGCAGCGGGTGGCCACCCGGTCCAGGTCATGCCCGACCACGTACCACCGGCCGCGCCAGCAGACCACACCCCACGGCTGGAGCCGGCGCCGGCTCGGCGCGTCCCGGTCGGGCACCCGGTAGTCGAAGCTGACCTCGCGGCGGTCCCGCGCGGCGGCGGTGAGCGGCGCGAACGCCGGGTCGACCGTGACCATCGGCTCCAGGCCGAGGGTGGCCTGCGGGTCCACGTCGACACCGGCGGCGCGCAGCTTGGCCAGCCCGGAGGAGGCGGCGGCGGCCAGGCCGGCGTGCTGCCACAGCCGGGCGGCGATGCCCACCGCGGCGGCCTCATCCGGTTCGAGGGGGATGTCGGGCAGGGCGTACTCCCGGCGGGCGATCCGGTAGCCGGGCTCGGCGTCGAAGACGCTCGCCGTCCCGGTCTCCAGCGGCACGCCCAGCTCGCGCAGCTCGGCCTTGTCCCGCTCGAACTTGCGCTGGAACGCCTCGTGGTCGCGGGCGTCGTCCGGGTCGTGCTCGTACCCGGGCACGGTCGCGGCGATCTGCGCGGCGGTCAGGAACCGTCGCGTGGACAGCAGGCAGATCACCAGGTTGACCAGGCGCTCGGTGCGGGTCCGCGACACGCGGTAACGCTAGCAGCCCGCGCGCCCGCGACGCGCACCCACGCGCCGGGGAGCTCCGCCGGCCACCGGCGCATCGCCCGACGGGACGTCGCCGGCGCCCATAGGGTGACCTGGTGACCGCACCGACCGTCCGGACCGAGAGCGTCGGCACGGTCGTCGTCGCCGGCGCCGCCAACCTCGCGATCGCGGCGGCGAAGCTGGTCGCCGGGCTGATCTCCGGTTCGGCGGCCATGCTCTCCGAGGCGGTCCACTCGGTCGCCGACACCACCACCGAGGCGCTGCTCTACCTGGCGCTGCGCCGCGGGGCCCGGCCGGCGGACGCCCGCCGCCCGTTCGGCTACGGCAAGGAGAGCTACGTCTGGGCGTTCCTGGCCGCCGTGTTCACCTTCGTCGCCGGGGCCGGCTTCGCCGTCACCCACGGCGTCACCACCATCCTCGTGCACGAGCACAGCGGCGACTACCTGGTCTCGTACGTCGTGCTGGCGGTCTCGTTCGTGATCGAGTCGGTCTCCCTGGCCCGGGCCGCGCGCCAGGTCCGCGCCGAGTCCCGGCGCTGGCGCACCACCCCGCGGCGCTATCTGCGGCTGACCGCGGACACCACCGTGAAGGCGGTGTTCCTGGAGGACAGCGCGGCCCTCATCGGACTGGTCCTGGCCGCCGCCGGGGTCGCGCTGTCCGAGCTGACCGGCGACGAGCTGTACGACGGGATCGCCTCGATCCTGATCGGCGTGCTGCTCCTGGTGGTCGCCGTGACGCTGGCGCTGCGCAACCTGTCGCTGCTGGTGGGGCGGTCGGTGCCGGCCCGGCTGCGCCAGGAGATCGACCGCGAGCTGACCGACCTGCCCGCCGTGCGGCGGGTCGACACGCTGCTGACCATGCAGCTCGGCCCGGCCGACATCCTGGTCGCCGCCAAGGTCGACTTCGACGACGCGGCCACCGGCGCGCAGATCGAGGCCGCCGCCGACGCCGCCGAGCGGCGGCTGACCGGCCGCTACCCGGAGATCCGGTACGTCTTCCTCGACCCGACCCGGGCCACCGCCCGCGACGCCCACCCCGACCCGGCCGGCCCGGCCGATGCCGGCGGAGCACCGGGCGGCACCGGGCCGGACTGACGGCGCAGCGGCTCGATCCGGAACCGATCCGGCCGCCGGCGTGGTGCCCACGCGGGCGCGGCACGGCGCGCGCGGCGGGCCAGGCACCCGTGCCGGCCGCCGGAGGTCACGCCGGGCGGGTCCCCACCCCGGTGCCGGATGCCCGGCCCGATACCGTGCCGGGCATGGTGCGATGGCGGTCGGGAACGGTGAGCGCGCTGCGGCGGCAGTGGGCCGGGGCGGTCGAGCTCGACGTCGACCTGCCGGACGGCACCACCATGCGGGCGCTGGCCTACCCCGACCTGGTCGGCCGGCCGGAGCCCGGCGACCGGGTGCTGCTCAACGCCGGCGCGCTGCTGATGGGGCTCGGCACCGGCGGGTACGCACTGGTGGTGGCGCTGCCCGACCGGCTGCCGCCGGACCCGCCGCAGGCGCTGGACAACCGCGACGCCGGCCACCTGGTCAAGGCCCGCTACACCCCGCTGCAGCCGATCCTGCTCGGCGTGGACGAGGAGGCCTCGCCGCACCGGGCGGTGCTCGCGGCCGCCGAGGACGTCGCCGGCCTGCCCGTGGTCACCGCCGACCTGCACTCGGCGCTGCCGGCGATCCTGGCCGGGATCCACGCCGACGCCCCCGACGCGCGGGTGGCGTACCTGCTCACCGACGGCGGGGCGCTGCCCGCGTGGTTCTCCCGGACCCTCGCCGGGCTGCGGGACTACCTGGTCGGCACGATCAGCGTCGGGCAGGCGTTCGGCGGCGACCTGGAGGCCGCCACCCTGCACAGCGGGCTGCTCGCCGCCCGGCACGTGCTCGGCGCCGATGTGGCGATCGTCGCCCAGGGGCCGGGCAACCTGGGCACCGGCACCCGCTGGGGCTTCTCCGGGGTGGCCGTCGGCGAGGCGGTCAACGCGGTCGCCGCGCTGGGCGGGCGGGCCGTCGGGTCGCTGCGCATCTCCGCCGCCGACCCGCGTCCCCGGCACCGTGGAGTGTCACACCACAGCCTCACCGCGTACGGCCGGGTCGCGCTCGCCGCCGCCGAGCTGGTGGTACCCGACGGCCTCGACCCGACGCTGGCCGCCGAGGTCGACGCGGCCCTCGCCCCGCTGGCGGGGCGACACCGGATCGTCCGGGTACCCACCGACGGGCTGGACACCGCGCTGCGCGCCACCCCGGTCCGGCTGTCCACGATGGGCCGCGGCCTGGACGCCGACCACGCCTACTTCCTGGCCGCCGCCGCGGCCGGCCGGCACGCCGCCCGCCTGGCGGCCTGACCCGATCCGCCGGACCGGGCGGCGGGCGCGGCGGCGGAGGCGGCGCTCAGGCGAGGAAGATCAGGCCCAGCCAGGCGCCGACGATCACCACCAGGGCGACCGCGAGCACCCAGGTCGGCACGGTGTACTCGCCGCGCCGGTTGCGCGCGATCTCCTCGCGGATCTTCTCGCGGCGGCGCTCGATGAAGTTCTGCCGCTGCCGGCCGCTCTCGTCAGGTTCGGAAGTCGTCATGGCGCGGTCAGCCTACCCGGCCACCCGGCCCCGGCGGCGGTGACCGCCACCGGGGCTCGGGCGCGCCGTCACATGCTGGCGATCAGCCGCTCGACCCGCTCGTCGTACGCCCGGAACGGGTCCTTGCAGAGCACGGTGCGCTGCGCCTGGTCGTTGAGCTTCAGGTGCACCCAGTCGACGGTGAAGTCGCGCCGCTTCTCCTGGGCGTGCCGGATGAACTCCCCGCGCAGCCGGGCCCGGGTGGTCTGCGGCGGCGTCTCCTTGGCCTCGAAGATCTCCGGGTCGGTGGCCACCCGGTCCACCTCGCCGCGCCGCTCCAGCAGCCCGTAGAGGCCCCGGCCGCGGCGCAGGTCGTGGTAGGCGAGGTCCATCTGCGCGACCCGGGGGTGCGACAGCGGCAGGTCGTGCTTGCGCTGGTAGCGCTCGATCAGCCGCAGCTTGGTCACCCAGTCGATCTCCCGGGCCACCGGCTCCAGGTCGCCGGTCTCCACCGCGCGCAGCACCCGGCCCCACAGCTCCACCACCCGCTTGGCGGTCTGGTCGCCGCCGCGCCGCTCGACGAACTCGGTCGCCTTGGCGAGGTATTCCTGCTGGATCTCCAGCGCGCTGACCTCCTTGCCGGAGGCGAGCCGCACCTTGCGCCGGCCGGTGATGTCGTGCGACACCTCGCGGATCGCCCGGATCGGGTTCTCCAGGGTGAGGTCGCGCATCACCACCCCGGCCTCGATCATCCGCAGCACGATGTCGGCGGTGCCGACCTTCAGCAGCGTGGTGACCTCGTTCATGTTGGAGTCGCCGACGATGACGTGCAGCCGTCGGTAGCGCTCGGCGTCGGCGTGCGGCTCGTCCCGGGTGTTGATGATCGGCCGGCTGCGGGTGGTCGCCGAGGAGACGCCCTCCCAGATGTGCTCGGCGCGCTGGGACAGGCAGTAGACCGCGCCGCGCGGGGTCTGCAGCACCTTTCCGGCGCCGCAGATCAGCTGCCGGGTGACCAGGAACGGGATCAGCACGTCGGCCAGCCGGCCGAACTCGCCGTGCCGGGAGACCAGGTAGTTCTCGTGGCAGCCGTACGAGTTGCCGGCCGAGTCGGTGTTGTTCTTGAACAGGTAGATCTCACCCGCGATGCCCTCGTCGTGCAGCCGCTTCTCCGCGTCGACGAGCAGCCCCTCCAGGATCCGCTCGCCGGCCCGGTCGTGGGCGACCAGGTCGACCACCGAGTCGCACTCCGGGGTGGCGTACTCGGGGTGCGAGCCGACGTCGAGGTAGAGCCGGGCGCCGTTGCGCAGGAACACGTTGCTCGACCGGCCCCAGGACACCACCCGGCGGAAGAGGTACCGGGCGACCTCGTCAGGGGAGAGCCGCCGCTGCCCCCGATAGGTGCAGGTGACGCCGTACTCGGTCTCGAGGCCGAAGATTCGCCGCTCCATGATGAGACATTAGCCGCCCGGAGGGCCCGTTCGTCACTGTCACACCACAGGTCGTGGTCCGCGGGGCCGTCAATTCCCGGCCGATTGCGGCATACCGTCCGGCCGCAGGCTCGCCACGTACGACCGGCAGGTCGCGTGATCGGGCAGCAGGCCGCTCTCCCGGGCCCGCGCCAGGCTGGGCGCGGCGGCGTCGCGGGCCGACAGTTGCGGCTCGTCGACCGGCCACTCGATGCCCAGCTCCGGATCCAGCGGGTGCACCGCGTGCTCGCCGGTCGGGTTGTAGGTGGTGGAGCAGAGGTAGCTCAGCGTCGCGTCGTCGGTCAGCGCGCAGAACCCGTGCCCCAGCCCTTCGCTGAGGTACACCGCGCGACGGTCCACGTCGTCCAGCCGGACGCCCTCCCAGCGGCCGAACGTGGGCGAGCCGACCCGCAGGTCGACCACCACGTCGAGCACCGCGCCGCGGACGCAGGTGACGTACTTGGCCTGGCCGGGCGGCACGTCGGCGAAGTGGATGCCGCGCACCACGCCACGGGCCGAGACGGACAGGTTGCCCTGGGCCAGCCGCAGCGGATGCCCCACCGCCTCGGCGAGCCGGTCGAACCGGTACCACTCCATGAACAGTCCGCGCGGGTCGCCGTGCTGCCGCGGGGTGATCTCCCAGGCGCCCTCGATGCCCAACGGCCGGATCTTCACCGGGCCACCCCCGTCCGGCGCTGCTGCGCGCTCCCCGCGCTCTCCGCGCTCACCGCGGCACCGCCTGGCCGTCCCGCTCGGCGAGCAGCCCGAGCAGGTAGTCGCCGTAGCCGCTCTTGGTCAGCGGCTCGGCCAGCGCGCGCAGCTGCGCGTCGTCGATCAGGCCGGCCCGCCAGGCCACCTCCTCGACGCAGCCGATCTTCATGCCCTGCCGCTCCTCGATCACCCGGACGAACTCGGCGGCCTGCATCATCGAGGTGAACGTGCCGGTGTCCAGCCAGGCGGTGCCCCGGTCCAGCACGGTCACCGACAGCTCGCCGGTCTCCCGGTACGCCTCGTTGACGGCGGTGATCTCCAACTCGCCGCGGGCGCTCGGGGTGAGCTTGCGGGCGATGTCGACCACCCGGTTGTCGTAGAAGTACAGCCCCGGCACCGCGTACCGGGACTTGGGCCGGGTCGGCTTCTCCTCGATCGAGAGCACCTTGCCGCCCTCGTCGAACTCGACCACCCCGTACGCCTCCGGGTTGGCCACCGGGTAGGCGAACACCCGGCCGCCGACCAGGTCACCGTGCGCGGCGAGCTGCCGGCCCAGGCCCACGCCGTGGAAGATGTTGTCGCCCAGGATCAGCGCCACCGCCTCGTCGCCGATGAAGTCCGCGCCGAGCACGAACGCCTGGGCGATGCCCTCCGGGCGGGCCTGGACGACGTACTCCAGCCGCAGCCCCCACTGGCTGCCGTCACCCAGCAACCGCTGGAACTGGCTCTGGTCCTCCGGCGTGGTGATCACCAGGATCTCCCGCACGCCGGACATCACCAGCGTGGAGAGCGGGTAGTAGATCATCGGCTTGTCGAAGACCGGCATCAGCTGCTTGGACACCGCCCGGGTGATCGGCCAGAGCCGGGATCCGGTGCCACCGGCGAGTAGGATTCCGCGCACCGGGGGAGCCTACCGGGACCGGGCCGAACCGGACAGCCGGGTCCGCGTCCCCCGGCCTCGTCGTCACGTCGCGTACACTTCCGGACCCGTGAGGATCCTCGTCACCGGCGGAGCCGGATTCATCGGGTCGGAGTACGTCCGCATGCTGCTGGGCGTGCCCCTCGGCAGCGCCACGGGTGTGCCCGCGGTCGAGCCTGCCGCGGTGACCGTGCTCGACAAGTTGACCTACTCCGGCAACCTGGCCAACCTCGCGCCGGTGCGCGACGACCCCCGGTTCCGCTTCGTGCAGGGCGACATCTGCGACCCGGCCCTGATCGACCAGGTGGTGCCCGGTCACGACGTGATCGTGCACTTCGCCGCCGAATCGCACGTCGACCGCTCGATCGCCGGTGCCGCGCCGTTCGTCACCACCAACGTGCTGGGCACCCAGACCCTGCTCGACGCCGCGCTGCGCCACGGCACCGGCCGGTTCGTGCACGTCTCCACCGACGAGGTGTACGGGTCGATCGACGAAGGGTCCTGGACCGAGACCTGGCCGCTGGCGCCGAACTCGCCGTACTCGGCCTCCAAGGCCGGCTCCGACCTGCTCGCCCTGGCCTACCACCGCACCCACGGCATGGACGTGGTGGTCACCCGCTGCTCCAACAACTACGGGCCGTACCAGTTCCCGGAGAAGGTCATCCCGCTGTTCGTCACCAACCTGCTCGACGGCGGGACGGTGCCGCTCTACGGCGACGGCGGCAACGTGCGGGACTGGCTGCACGTGCACGACCACTGCCGGGGCATCGCGCTGGTGCAGCAGAAGGGCCGCGCCGGTGAGGTCTACAACATCGGCGGCGGCACCGAGCTGACCAACAAGGAGCTCACCGGCCGGCTGCTGGAGGCCTGCGGGGCCGGCTGGGACCGGGTCGTCCCGGTCGCCGACCGCAAGGGCCACGACCGCCGCTACTCGCTGGACATCACCAAGATCAGCGACGAGCTGGGGTACGCCCCGAGCATCGACCTGGACCGCGGCCTCGCCGACACCGTGCAGTGGTACCGGGATAACCGGGCCTGGTGGGAGCCGCTGAAGTCGGCCCCCGCCGCATGAGCCGGGTGCTCGTCACCGGAGCGGGCGGGATGCTCGGCCGGGACCTGCTCACGGTGCTCGACAGCCGGCCCGACCTGAAGGTGACCGCCGCCACCCGGGCCGAGGTCGACATCACCGACGCCGCCGCCGTCCGGGCCGCCGTCGCCGGGCACGACCTGGTGGTCAACACCGCGGCCTGGACCGACGTGGACGGGGCCGAGGAGCAGGAGGCGGCCGCCACCGCTGTCAACGGCGACGCCGTCGGGCACCTCGCCGCGGCCTGCGCGGCCACCGGCGCCCGGCTGGTGCACGTCTCGACCGACTACGTCTTCCCCGGCGACGGCACCACCCCGTACGCCGAGGACGCGCCCACCGCGCCGGTCAACGCGTACGGCCGCTCGAAGCTGGCCGGGGAGCGGGCCGTCGCCCGATTTCTCCCCGAAACCGGCTACGTGGTGCGCACCGCCTGGCTGTACGGGGCGCACGGGCCCAATTTCGTCGCCACCATGCTCCGGCTGGCCGAGCAGCGTGAGCACCTCGACGTTGTCGACGACCAGCACGGCCAGCCCACCTGGTCGTACGCCCTCGCCGCGCAGCTGGTGGCGCTCGGCGACGCGGCGCTGGCCGGCCGGGCCCCCGCCGGCGTCTACCACGGCACCTGCGCCGGCCAGACCACCTGGTACGGGCTGGCCCGCGCGGTGTTCACGCTGCGCGGGCTCGACCCGGACCGGATCAGACCCACCACCAGCGATCGGTTTCGTCGTCCCGCCCCCAGACCGGCGTACAGTGTGCTAGGGCACGGCCGTTGGGCCGCCGCGGGTCTGCCACCGCTTCCGGACTGGCACACCACCCTGGCCGACGCGTTCGCCTCCGCCGCTCCACCCGCCCCGTGGAAGGTCGCATGAAGCTCACCCTCGTCACCGGTCTGACCGGCCTGCTGCTGCTCGGCACCATCGTCGAGCTGCTTCGCCGCCGTCAGCTCCGGGAGAAGTACGGCATGCTGTGGCTCGGCGTGCTGCTGGTCGTCATCCCCCTGTCGCTCTTCCCCCGACTGCTGGACAGCGTCGCCGGGATGCTCGGCGTCGCCTCCGGCGTCAGCCTCGTGCTCTTCCTCGGCATCGTCTTCCTGCTCCTGGTCTGTGTGCACCTGAGCTGGGAGGTCAGCGCCCTGGAGGAGGAGACCCGCACCCTGGCCGAAGACTTCGCCCTGCTGCGCGCCGAGATCGCCGCCGAGCGGGCCGCCCGAGACGAACTGGTGTCCAACGATGGTTAACGGCAAGCGCGTCCTGATCATCATCCCGGCGCTCAACGAGTCCGGTTCGATCGCCGACGTGGTCGGCGAGGTGCGCGGCGAGCTGCCCGGCGTCGACGTGCTGGTGGTCGACGACGGCTCCACCGACCGGACCGCCGCCGTCGCCGCCGCCGCCGGGGCCCGGGTCGCCCAGCTGCCCTACAACCTCGGGGTCGGCGGGGCCATGCGGCTCGGCTACCGGTACGCCCGCGACCACGGCTACGACGTCGCCATCCAGATCGACGCCGACGGCCAGCACGACCCTCGCTACGTGCCGAAGCTGGTCGACCTGCTCGACGACAACGACCTGGTGATCGGCGCCCGGTTCGCCGGCGAGGGCGACTACTCCGTCCGCGGCCCGCGCCGCTGGGCGATGGTCATGCTCTCCGCGGTGCTGTCCCGGGTGGCCCGCACCAAGCTCACCGACACCACCTCCGGCTTCCGCGCCGCGAACCGGCGGGTGATCGAGATGTTCGCCCGCTGGTACCCGGCCGAGTACCTCGGCGACACCGTCGAGACCCTGGTGCACACCGCCCGCCGCGGCTACCGGATCCGGCAGGTGCCGGTGGCCATGCGCAAGCGGATGGCCGGCACCCCCAGCCACTCCCCCGCCAAGGCGATGATCTACCTGGGCCGGGCGTTCGTGGTGCTCACGCTGGCGCTCATCCGCCAGTGATGCGGCGCCTGCTCGCCCTCGTCCCGCCCGGCACCGTGGCCGTCGGTGCCGGGCTGGCGCTGCTCGGACTGGCCTCCTACGTCCACCTCGCGGTCGCCGGCCACAGCCTCACCGAGGCCGACTACAGCTCGCTGTCGGTGCTCTGGTCGATCGTGTTCACCGTCGGCATCGGCGTGTTCATCCCGGTCGAGCAGGAGGTCGCCCGGGTCGTCGCCGCCCGCCGTACCCAGGGGCTGCCGCCCGGCCCGGTGCTGGCCCGGTGCGCCGCCCTCGCCGCCGCGGTGCTCGCCGTGATGGTGCTCGCCTCCGTCGCCGGCTACCGCGTGCTCGCCGACCGGCTCTTCGCCGGCGACGGCGACATGGTGCTGGTGCTGATCGGGTCGCTGGTCGCCATGGCGATCGCCTACACCACCCGCGGCGTCCTCTCCGGCCTGTCGCTGTTCCCCTGGTACGGCGGCCAACTCGGCGTCGACGGCGGGCTGCGCATCGTCATGGTCGCGCTGTTCGGGCTCGCCGGCGTCAGTTCCCCGCTGTGGTACGGGGTGGTGCTGGTGATCGCCCCGCTGGCCAGCGTGCTGTTCACCCTGCCCCCGGTGCTGCGCGCCGTGGGCGGCGGCGCGCCGGCGCCCTGGGGCGCACTGGTGCGCGGCCTCGGGCTGCTCACCGTCTCCAGCCTGCTCTCCCAGGTCGTGGTGAACGTCGGCGTGATCAACGTCCGGCTGCTCGCCCCCGACGACGTGGCCACCGCCGGCGCGCTGCTGTCCGCGCTGGTGCTGGTGCGGATCCCGCTCTTCGTGTTCGGCTCCATGCAGGCCTCGCTGCTGCCCGGCCTCGCCGCCACCGCCACCACCGGCGACCGGGCCGCCTTCCACGGCCTGCTCCGCCGGTCGCTCGGCGTGGTCACCGCGCTCGGGCTGATCGGCGCGGTCGGCGCCGTGCTGCTCGGCCCGTGGCTGGTCGGCGCCCTCTTCGACGCCCCCGACGTGCTCGACCAGGTGGACTTCGGCTGGCTCGCCGCGGGCACCCTCGCCTACCTCTGGGCAATGGTGCTCGGCCAGGCCCTGCTCGCCCTGAACCGGCATCGGGCCCAGGCCGCCGCCTGGACGCTCGGCGTGGTCGCCCTGCTCGCGGTGACCCTGGCCCCCGCACCGGTCGCGCTCCGCGTCGAGCTCGCCTACGCCGTCGGCTCCGTCGTGGTCGCCGGCACCATGGCGCTGCTGCTGCGCGGCGGCACCCGTCCCGTCCCCACCCCGGCCCGGCCGCTCGACGACGCCGTGGCGACTGGCGTATCCGGAGGCATCCGATGACCCGCCCCCAGGTGTCCGCGGTGATGCTGGCCTACGGCGCCGAGCCGTACCTGGTCGACGCCGCCCGGGCCGTGCTGGCCAGCACAGACGTCGAGATCGAGCTGATCGTCGTCGACAACGGCTGCACCGGCGACGGCATCGACGTGGTCAAGGGCTTCCCCGGCGTCCGGGTGGTCCGCCCGGAGACCAACACCGGGTACGCCGGCGGCTGCCGGGTCGGCGCGGCCGAGGCCACCGGCGAGTGGCTCGCCTTCGTCAACTCCGACGCGATCGTCGCCCCGGACGCGCTGGCCAAGGTCGTCGCGGTCGCCGGGGAGCCCGGCGTCGGCGCCGCCATGGCCTCCATCCGGCTCGCCGAGAACCCGCAGCTGATCAACACCTCCGGTAACCCGCTGCACTTCATCGGGCTCTCCTGGGCCGGCGGCAACGGCGAGCCGGCCAGCGCCCACGCCGTACGCACCACGGTGCCCTCGCTCAGCGGCTGCTGCTTCGTCATCGCCCGCCAGCTCTGGCAGGAACTGGACGGCTTCCCCGCCGAGTACTTCGCCTACCACGAGGACACCGAGCTCAGCCTCCGCCTCTGGCAGCGCGGGTTGCGCCCGCAGTACGTGCCGGACGCCGTGGTGGTGCACCACTACGAGTTCTCCCGCAACTCGCTCAAGGTCTACCTGGTCGAGCGGAACCGGCTGCTCTCCCTGCTCACCGCGTACGAGGGGCGGACGCTGGCGCTGCTAGCGCCGATGCTGCTGCTCTCCGAGGCCGCCCTGCTCGCCGCCGCGCTGCTCGGCGGCTGGTCGAAGGAGAAGGTCCGTGGCTGGCGCTGGCTGTGGACCAACCGGGCCTGGGTACGCGCCCGCCGCCGCCGTCTGCAAGCGGAGCGGACCGTGCCCGACGGCGTCATTGCGGCCATGATGACCGCGAAGGTCGACCCGTCCAACGTCGAGGCGCCGCCCGGGATGGGCATCTTCAACGTCATCGCCGCCGGCTACTGGGCGCTGGTCCGGCCATTGCTGCGCCGGGCCTGACCGGCCCACCGCGCTGCCACCGGGCGGCGCGGTCCCCTCCGGCCGGCCGCTGAGCCGGCCGCCCCGCAACCGCCGTGGGCAGGCGGACATCGCCGGTCCCGGCCGGCGCGCTGGCAGGCGGCGCGAACACGTACGCCGGGGCCCGGAAGCCCGGACCCCGGCGCAGCGCGACGGGACTACTCGTCGGCCGGCTGGCCCGGCTTGTCCTCCAGGTCCGCGGACCCGGCGGAGCTGGTCGGCTTGTGTGCCTCCTCGGTCGGCGTGGTCGGCGTCGTCGGCCCACCCGCGGCGGCCGGCTCCTCGGCCTTGGCCGCGCCGCCGTCCAGCAGCGCGGTCAGCGCCGCCCCGGTGATCCGCCGGAACGTCCGGCCGACCCGGCGGCGGTCCAGCACGGCCACCTCCAGCTGGTCGGCCGCGATGGTCCGGGCCGCGCCACCCTCGCCGCCGACGCTGCTCAACGCCCGCACCGACAGCTTCACCGCGTCGCTCAACGACATCTCCGCCGAGTGGTCGGCCTTGAGCACGTTGGTGATCGCCTCCGCCTGGCCGCCCATCGCCATCCGGCCCGGCTCGTCGTTGACCGAGCCGTCGTAGGTGAGCCGGTAGATCTCGTCGTCCTCGGCGGTGGAGCCGACCTGCGCCACGCAGATCTCCACCTCGAACGGCTTGGACTGCTCGGTGAAGATCGCGCCGAGGGTCTGCGCGAACGCGTTGGCCAGGGCCCGACCGGTGACGTCGCGCCGGTCGTAGCTCAGGCCGTTCAGGTCTGCCATCCGCACGCCCGCGCGGCGCAGGTTCTCGAACTCGTTGTACCGGCCGACGGCGGCGAAGCCGATCCGGTCGTAGATCTCACTGACCTTGTGCAGGGCGCTGGAGAGGTTCTCCGCGACGAAGAGCACCCCGCCCTCGTAACTCAGGACCACGGCGCTGCGCCCCCGGGCGATGCCCTTGCGGGCCAGCTCGGAGCGGTCGCGCATGATCTGCTCGGGCGAGGCGTAGAACTGCATGGCCACGGCGGCGGTTCTCCTTACGGCGCTGTGCTGACGGCTGCTGACTGTGCGGGCGGATCAGCCGCCCGGGTTCTCCATCCGGCCGGAGACCACGCTCTCGGCGATCGCCGCCGTCTCGGCGTCGGTGAGCCGGTGGGTGCCCTCCGCCGTCGCGGTCATCACCACCGGGTAGATCCGGCGGGTGAGGTCCGGCCCACCGGTCGCGGTGTCGTCGTCGGCGGCGTCGTAGAGCGCCTCCACCGCGAGGCGGACCGCGTCGTCCATCGACAGCCCGGCCCGGTACCGCTTCTTCAGGGCGGACTTGGCGAACAGCGACCCGGAGCCGATGGCGTCGTAGCCGGTCTCCTCGTAGGGGCCACCGGTGACGTCGAAGCTGAAGATGCGGCCGGCCTTCGCCGGGTCGGCGCAGGCCAGGTCGAAGCCGGCGAAGAGCGGGATCACGGCCAGCCCCTGCATGGCCGCACCCAGGTTGCCCCGGATCATCGAGGCGAGCCGGTTGGCCTTGCCGTCCAGCGAGAGCATCGCGCCCTCGATCTTCTCGTAGTGCTCCAGCTCCACCTGGAACAGTCGCATCAGCTCGATGCCGATGCCGGCGGTGCCCGCGATGCCGACCAGCGAGTACGCGTCGGCCGGGTGCACCTTCTCGATGTCGCGCTGGGCGATCAGGTTGCCCATCGTGGCCCGTCGGTCGCCGGCCATCACCACGCCACCGGCGGCCGAGATGGCCACGATGGTGGTGGCGTGCGGCGCCAGGTCGGCGGCCATGCCCGGCGGCAGCGGCCGGCGGCCGGGCAGCATCTCGGGAGCCACCTTGCTCAGGAACGTGGTGAAGGAGGACGTCCCCGCGTTGGTGAACACATCTGGTAGACGCCCGGATGGATCAAAACCCGCTGCCACGTGGTTCCTCTCAGGTATGTGATCGCCCCGGCCAGCCGCGCCTGATCGTCACGGAACTGACCAAGACCACCGTTGCAGTTGAAGCAGAGTATCCCGCGCACCCAACCGGTGCGATGATCGTGGTCCACATGTTGCGGGTCCGCGCCGCCGCAGATGGCGCAGACCCCGCCCTGCTCGGCCAGGAGCTCGTCGAACTCCTGCTGCCCGATGCCGTACCGCCGCCGCAGGTGGTACTCGCGGTCGCCACCGTAGAGCCGTTCCTTGGTCTCTCGAGTGCGCGTGTTGTGACACGGCTTGCAATAGGTGGCGTATCCGGTGCTGTCGGAACGGTTGCGGGGGAAGTCGGCCACAGGCTTGACCGTTCCACAGTCAACGCAGAAGCCGTGGCCTTCCGGCAGTTCCCGGGAACGCCTCACCTCACGTCCATGCTCCTCCTGTACCCGCTTGGCATAGCTGGCCTTGGAGCGCCGATTGAAGCACGGCTTGCAGTAGCTGCCGCGACCGCTGGGACGCTTGCTGCTCGAGCAAAAATCCTCGAGCGCCTTCCACTCCCCGCAGTCACGGCAGCGACGCTTGCCGTCTCGATCATCTAATGGACGCGACATGTCCGGTTTAACCCGCTATGTCTATTGACCGCCCTTTTGCACGTATCCGCGGACAAATTCCTCTGCGTTCTCCTCGAGGACGGAGTCGATCTCGTCGAGGAGGTCGTCGACGTCCTCGGTGATCTCCGCGTGCCGCTCGGCGACCTCCGGGTTGGCCTCGGTGGTGACGTCCTCGATCTCTTCGCCCTGGCGGGACTTGCCGGACTGCGACTGCCCGCCGCTGTCACGAGTGGCCATCTGGTGCCTCCTCCACGATCTCTTGCGAGAAACTTACCTCGCGGGAGCGACGAAAGGCCCGCCGCGCGCCGGGTGTACGCGCGACGGGCCAGGGGTCACCGTCGTACGGGCGGCGCGGCGCCGCGCGCCGGACGGGCGCGCCGCGGGCCGGCCGGCCCGGTCAGCCGCCGGTGAGGGTCTCCAGCAGGTCCTTGGCGCTGGGGCAGCGGTCGAAGAGCTCGCCGACGTGCTTGCGGGTGCCCCGTTCCGGCTCCATCATCGGCACCCGCACCAGCGACTCCCGGCCCACGTCGAAGATGACCGAGTCCCAGCTGGCGGCGACCACCTCGGAGGCGTACTGGGCCAGGCAGCGGCCGCGGAAGTAGGCCCGGGTGTCCTCCGGCGGCTCGGTCATCGCGGTGCGGGTCTGCTCGTCGGTCAGCAGCGTCTTCATCGCCCCGCGGGTCACCAGCCGGTGGTAGAGGCCCTTCTCCGGGCGCACGTCGGAGTACTGCAGGTCCACCAGCTGCAGCTTGTGCGAGCCCCAGCCGAGCTTCTCCCGCTCCCGGTAGCCCTCCAGCAGCCGCAGCTTGGCCACCCAGTCCAGCTCGTCGGCGCAGAGCATCACGTCCCGGCCGAGCCGGTCCAGCACGCCCTCCCAGCGGGCCAGCACGTCCAGGGTCTGCTCGTCGGCGTCGTTGCCGTACCGGTCGTCGACAAAGGACCGGACCCGCTCGTAGTACGCCCACTGCACGTCCAGGGCGGTCAGTCGGCGCCCGTCGCGCAGCCGCATCAGGTGGGACAGGGACGGGTCGTGGCTGACCGCGCGCAGCTCGCTGACCGGGTCGGCGATGCCCAGGTCCGCGCCGAGCGCCTTCTCCTCGATCATGGTGAGGATCAGCGCGGTGGTGCCGACCTTGAGGTACGTCGAGATCTCCGACAGGTTCGCGTCGCCGATGATGACGTGCAGCCGGCGGTACTTGTCGGCGTCGGCGTGCGGCTCGTCCCGGGTGTTGATGATCGGCCGCTTGAGGGTGGTCTCCAGCCCGACCTCGACCTCGAAGAAGTCGGCCCGCTGGGAGATCTGGAAGCCGCTCTGCCCGCCGTCCTGGCCGATGCCGACCCGACCGGCGCCGCAGACGATCTGCCGGGTGACGAAGAACGGCGTCAGGTACGCGACGATGTCGGCGAACGGGGTCTGCCGGCGCATCAGATAGTTCTCGTGCGCGCCGTAGCTGGCGCCCTTGTTGTCGGTGTTGTTCTTGTAGAGGTGGATCGGTTGGGTGCCGGGGATGGTGGCGGCGCGCCGGGCCGCCTCGGCCATCACCCGTTCGCCGGCCTTGTCCCAGCGGACCAGGTCCAGCGGGTTGGTCACCTCGGGAGTGGAGTACTCCGGGTGCGCGTGGTCGACGTACAGCCGGGCGCCGTTGGTGAGTATCACGTTGGCCAGGCCGAGATCCTCGTCGGCCAGCGCCTCGGCGGGGTCGTAGGCGGCCCCGGAGTAGGTGAAGCCGCGGGCGTCGCGCAGCGGCGACTCCTCCTCGTAGTCCCAGCGGGCCCGGCCGCCGCGGTTGAGTTCCGGGCGTGCCCCGTAGGCGTTGACCACCTGGGACGAGGTGACCATCGGGTTGGCCCCCGCCTGGCCCGGTACGGAGATGCCGTACTCGACCTCGGTGCCCATGATCCGTCTTACGCTCATCGACCTACCCGCTTCGCTCGCCCGACCGGTCCCCCGTCGAGTCGAGCGTAGTCGGCGCCACCGCGGATGGGGGCGTGGCGGTGCAGCCGGTCGTGGTGTCGCCGGCCGCGCGGCGGCTCAGCGGTACGGCTCGGGGATCAGCATGACCTCCACGGTCACCCGGCGGTGCAGTTCCGGTTCGGCGATGAGCAGTTTCTCGATCCGCCGCCGGGCGCCCGGGTCGGCGACCACGAACCGGACCGGTCCGGGCGTGCGGCGCAGCATCTCCCGGGTGCGGTCGGGTTCGAGGAAGACCATGCCGTAGACGCCGGGCTCGCTCTGCGCGGTGGTGCCCTGCAGGGCCGAGAGGCAGAGCCCCTCCAGGTAGGAGCGGTAGGGACCGCGGTCGAGGATGAAGGTGGTGGCCCACGGCACCGGCGGGTAGGCCCGGTCGACCTCCGCGCAGACCACCGCGGCGC
Source organism: Micromonospora sp. S4605 (assembly GCF_003176715.1). Taxonomy (NCBI): domain Bacteria; kingdom Bacillati; phylum Actinomycetota; class Actinomycetes; order Micromonosporales; family Micromonosporaceae; genus Micromonospora; species Micromonospora sp. S4605. The sequence continues at coordinate 29,187 of NZ_QGSW01000249.1, read as the reverse complement.
GGACCGGCTGTTCGAGGTGCTGGTGCACCCAGCGCTGCGCCCAGGTCCACTCGTCGGTGACCAGGATGCCGCGGTGCCAGCCGGTGACGCCGCAGTAGGTGACGGCGGTGGCGGCGAGCGCGACGCCGGTGACGGTCGCCGCCGCGGTGGTGGCGATCCGTCGGGGCAGTCCGCGGTCGCGGCGCGGGGTGGGCAGCAGCCGGACCAGGCCGGCGGTGCCGACGATGAACAGCGCGGTGGCCAGGTGGCCGGCCTTGTTGAAGTAGTACGCCGGTTGCCCGCCGGCGTTGATGCTGGCGATGGCGATGGCGAGGGCGAAGCCGGCGCCGACGAGCATGACCAGCAGGGTGCGGCGCCAGGCGCGGTCGCTGCGGCGGACCTGGACGACCAGGGCGAGCACGACCAGCCCGCCGAGCCAGAGCAGGGCGCGCCAGGTCTGGGTGACGTCCCGGCCGATCGGGGCGGCGAGCGCCTCGGCGTGGTCGGCGCGCAGCAGACCCAGCAGCGGCGTGGTGGCGGCGAGGGGGACGGTGACGAGGGCGACGGCGAGCAGGGTGGGCCAGGCGCGCAGCGCCTCCCGCCAGTGGCCGGCGAACCAGCACAGCGCCAGCACGACGGCGGCGGGCAGGAAGAGGTAGTAGCTGAAGCCGATGCCGGTCAGCAGGGCGCCCAGCAGGACGAGTTGTTCCCGGGTGCCGGCCAGCGGCCGGATGACGAGGCCGGCCAGGGCGACGGCGAGGGTCAGGCCAAGCACCTCGGTGGGGTAGCCGGCGATGAGCAGCCGCGGCAGTTGGGTGCCGAGGATCAGGGCGCCGACGACGACGGTGAGCACCGTGCGGTGCAGGGGGTGCAGCGGGCCGGGGATCCGCTGGGCGACCCAGAGCAGGGTGAGGGTGAGCAGGCCGAAGCCGGCGACGGTCCACCACAGGTAGGGCTCGACGGCGCCGGCGCCGCGGGCGGCGGCGCCGATCGGGGTGAGGTGGCCGTCGAGCAGGGCGGTGGTCAGGTGCCAACCCTGCGGGTAGTGGACGAGGGCGGAGACGATCTGTTCCCGGGCGGCGGCCGGGTCGACGAAGACGTAGCCGCCGGCGCGGCCGACGACGTCGAAGAGCGCGAGGTGGCGGTAGTTGTCCTCGCCGCGGCCGAGCAGGGTCAGCCGGGTGGCGAGGTCTCCGGCGCGCAGCAGCGGTTGGGCGAGGTAGCCGACGAGTGCGGCGGTGCCGAGGACCGGGAACAGGTCGACCCAGCCCGGTCGGGGCAGCCGGGGGCGGCGGCCGGTGGCCACGGCGGCGAGCACGAGCACCGTGAGGGCGGTGCCGTTGACCGGTACCGGGTGCAGCCCCCAGGGCCAGACCGCGACGAGCAGGCCCGCCGCGGTGGTCGCGCCGAGCAGCAGCATGGTGGCCAGCAGCAGCCGGTCGAGCAGGGTGCGGCCGCCGCGCAGCAGGCTCGCGGTGCCGAGCAGGAGCAGCGGTGGCAGCAGCCACGCGCGGTGCGTCGCGTACGCCACGACGGGGACCAGCCAGGCCGCCAGCAGCGCCGCGGCCACCAGCGCGGCGGTGCGTCGGCGGCGGGTTTCCGGTGGGGTCGGCTCGGCCGCCGGGGTGGCCGGCGGGTCGACGACGGTGAGCTCGGACGGCACGCGGTTCCTCGGCGGGTCGGCGAAGCGGTGCCCGGAAGCTTACCGACGGGCCCGGCATCCCGCCCGGCGGACGCGCGCCGGCCGGGTGTACATCCGGTGGTACGGCGACGGGCCCGCGGTGCGCCGCGGGCCCGTCGACTCGGGTGTTACAGGTACTGGCCGGTGTTGCTGGCGGTCTCGATGGACCGGCCGGCCTCGGCGCCCTTGCCGCCGGAGACGAGGGTGCGGATGTAGACGATACGCTCCCCCTTCTTGCCGGAGATGCGGGCCCAGTCGTCCGGGTTGGTGGTGTTGGGCAGGTCCTCGTTCTCGCGGAACTCGTCGACGCAGGCGTCGAGCAGGTGCTGCAGGCGCAGCCCCTTGCGGCCGGAGGTGAGGAACTCCTTGATGGCCATCTTCTTGCCCCGGTCGACGATGTTCTGGATCATCGCGCCGGAGTTGAAGTCCTTGAAGTAAAGGACTTCCTTGTCGCCGTTGGCGTAGGTGACCTCGAGGAAGCGGTTCTCCTCGGTCTCCGAGTACATCCGCAGCACCACCGCGTCGATCATGGCCGCGACGGTGGCCTGGGGGTCGCCGCCGTGCTCGGCCAGGTCGTCCGGGTGCAGCGGCAGCCCGGAGAGGATGTACTTGGAGAAGATGTCCTTGGCCGCCTCGGCGTCCGGCCGCTCGATCTTGATCTTCACGTCGAGCCGGCCGGGCCGCAGGATCGCCGGGTCGATCATGTCTTCCCGGTTGGAGGCGCCGATGACGATGACGTTCTCCAGGCCCTCGACGCCGTCGATCTCGCTGAGCAGCTGCGGGACGATGGTGTTCTCCACGTCCGAGGAGACGCCGGAGCCACGGGTGCGGAAGACCGAGTCCATCTCGTCGAAGAACACGATCACCGGGGTGCCCTCGCCGGCCTTCTCCCGGGCCCGCTGGAAGATCAGCCGGATGTGCCGCTCGGTCTCGCCGACGTACTTGTTGAGCAGCTCCGGGCCCTTGATGTTGAGGAAGTAGCTGGTGTGCTTCTCCTCGCCCCGGCGCTCGGCGATCTTCTTGGCCAGCGAGTTGGCCACCGCCTTGGCGATCAGCGTCTTGCCGCAGCCGGGCGGGCCGTAGAGCAGTATGCCCTTCGGCGGGCGGAGCTGGTGCTCGCGGAACAGGTCGGCGTGCAGGAAGGGCAGTTCCACCGCGTCGCGGATCTGCTCGATCTGCGCGTGGAGGCCGCCGATGTCGGTGTAGTCGACGTCCGGCACCTCCTCCAGAACCAGTTCCTCGACCTCGCTCTTGGGGATCCGCTCGTACGCGTACGCCGAACGCGGTTCGATCATGAGCGAGTCGCCGGCCCGGATCGGCGAACCGATCAGGGAGTCGGCCAGGTGGACGATCCGCTCCTCGTCGGAGTGCGAGACCACCAGCGCCCGGTCGCCCGGAGCGCCGCCGGGGCCCTCGAGGACCTCCTTGAGCATCACCACCTCGCCGACCCGCTCGAAGCCGAACGCGTCGACGATGTTGAGCGCGTCGTTGAGCAGCACCTCCTGGCCGCGCCGCAGCTCGGCCACGTCGAGCGAGGGCGAGACGGCCACCCGGAGCTTGCGGCCGCCGGTGAAGACGTCCACCGTGCCGTCGTCGTGCCGCGCCAGGAAGACGCCGTAGCCACTCGGCGGTTGCGCGAGGCGGTCGATCTCCTCCTTGAGCGTCACGATCTGCGCGCGAGCCTCCTTGAGAGTGCTCACCAGCCGGTCGTTGTTCTCGGTCAGCCGCGCCAACTGTGCCTGGGTGGCCGCCAGCCGCTCTTCGAGCTGCCGGACGTGTCGGGGGCTTTCGGTCAACTTGCGCCGCACCAGAGCGAGTTCCTCTTGCAGGAACGCGACCTGCGTGGAGAGATCGTGGGCCTCCTTCTCCCACCGTGCGGCGCGCGAGTCCGCGTCGTCGCTGCGTGCCACGTCCCACCTCCCCGGGGGGCTTGAACGTTCTGCCCTAACACTAGCCGCTATGAGGCCGATTCGGTCCCGCGCAACGCCCTCGTCACCGAACCTTGATCGCCAAGGGTGGGCCGGTGGGGCCGTACGGGCGTTCGGGTACCGTCGGGGCGTGGGACGGGAGAACATGGGGGGTGCACCCGTGGCCGAGGTCGCGACCGACCAGCTGACGGTCTGGGTGGACCAGGACCTCTGCACCGGCGACGGGCTGTGCGTGCAGTACGCGCCGGAGGTCTTCGAGTTCGACGTCGACGGCCTGGCGTACGTCAAGGGCCCCGACGGCGAGCTGCGGCAGGCCCCGGGCGACCGGGTCGACGTCCCCGCCCACCTGCGCCTCGAGGTGATCGACTCGGCGCGCGAGTGCCCGGGCGAGTGCATCCACGTGGTGCGCGACAGCGACGGCGTCGAGGTCGCCGGCCCCGACGCCGACGACTGACCCCGCCCCCGGCACGAACCACTCACCGCTCCGGCGCCGCCCGCGGCGGAGCGGCCGGGGCGCCCCGCCGGCCGCTCAGAGCAGCGGACGCCCGACCACCGAGGCGACCAGCCGGGCGAACTCCTCCAGCCGGGCGATCTGCCCGGCGCCGCCGTCGTCGAGGGTCTTGCCGAAGCGCAGCGCGTCGTGTCGCGGCGCGCCCGCCATCTCCTCGCTCGGCGGGGCCTCGTCGAGCGAGGTCAGCAGCAGGTAGACGTCGATGCTGTCGACCCGGATCTCGCCGTTGTCACCCCGGGTGAGCCGGCGCCGGCAGCCCACCTCGGTGACCGAGGAGACCGGCACCACCCGCAGCGAGGAGGTCATCGACCCGGGCGGCCCCTCCCCCGGCGGGACGTCCTCGCCGTGCCAGAGGACGAGCCGGCTGCCGTCGCAGACCACTACCTCCTGCCACACCCCGTTGACCTCGTTGACGAAGCGTTCCAGGGTGAAGCCGAGCACCGACGCCCCGCGCAGCACCCCGCCGAGCGCCTCCAGCGCCACGTCCGGGTCCCGCAGGTAGGCCCGGGCCGCCGATTCGAGGTCCTGGTAGGGCGACCAGTCCGGGAACACCGCCGGCAGGTCGCCGCCACCGAAGCCGGGCCGGCTCATGCCGGCACTCCGTCACGCCGCGCGCCGGCACGGGACACCGCCGCGCCGAGCCGGACGATCCGCTCGCTCATGCCACCGTCCGAGGGTCGCACCACCGGCCCGCACCGACCGGCGGGATCCACCCGTTCACTCCCAGCCGCCCCATTCCGCCGTCACGGCCTGTCCATCTCCTCCGTCGAGTCGGGCTGCGCCCCGGCGGCTCGGGCGGCCGCCGTCTGCCGGGCTGCCTCGGCCTCGCGCAGTGCCTGTCGGCGCTGCACGTACGCCTCGGTGCCCTTGCTGGGCTTGCGCCGCCGCGGCGGCGCGGTCACGCCGGGGGCGAGCTTACGCGCGGACACCAGGAAGGCGGTGTGCGCGATCATGCGGTGGTCCGGCCGGACGGCGAGCCCCTCGGCGTGCCAGTCGCGCACCAGCGACTCCCAGGCCCGCGGCTCGGTCCAGCCGCCGCGCTCGCGCAGCGCCTCCACCAGCTCGGACAGCTGCGGGGTGGTGGCCACGTAGCCGATGAACACCCCGCCGGGCAGCAGCGCCCGCTCGACCATGTCGAGGGTCTCCCACGGGGTGAGCATGTCCAGGATGATCCGGTCGAAGCCGGTCTCGGTGCACTCGGCGACGTCACCCACGTGCAGGTGCCAGGCCGGGTGCGGCCCGTTGAAGAACGCCTCCACGTTGCGCCGGGCGATCTGGGCGAAGTCGTCGCGCAGCTCGAAGGAGTGCAGCTCCCCCTCGGTGCCGACGGCCCTCAGCAGCGAGCAGCTCAGCGCGCCGGAGCCGGCGCCGGCCTCCAGCACCTTGGCGCCGGGGAAGATGTCGCCCATGGCGACGATCTGGGCGGAGTCCTTCGGGTAGATCACCTGCGCGCCGCGCGGCATGGACAGCACGTAGTCCGACAGCAGCGGCCGCAGCGCCAGGAATGCGGTGCCGCCGCCGGAGGTGGTGACCACGCTGCCGTCGGGCAGCCCGATCAGTGCGTCGTGCTCCAGGATGCCCCGGTGGGTGTGGAACGCCTTGCCCGGTTCCAGGGTGACCGTGTGCATCCGCCCCTTCGGGTCGGTCAGCTGCACCCGGTCGCCGGGCCGGAACGGCCCGCGGTGCACGGGGGGCAGCGCCGGGGTGTCGGCGGGCGCCGCGGCGCCCGGGTCGGCCTGGGCGGCGGAGGGAGTTGCGGTCACGTGTTCATCTTCCGTTGAGGTTCGAGGAGCTGAGCCAGATCCGCGATGTGCAGGATGCCCACGACATCTTCGCCTGCGGTCACCACGTACTGCGCGTCCGGGTGGGCCTGCACGGCCTCCATCACCCGCTCCCCGTCGAGCCCGACCGGCAGGGCCGGCAGGTCGGCCAGCGACCGGGCCACCGCGTCGACCGCCAGCCAGGGGCGACGCTCCACCGGCACCGTCTCCGCGGCGGCCGGGTCGACCAGGCTCACCGGCCGGCCGGCCGAGTCGGCGACCAGCAGGGCGGCGCCCGGCGCGGCGCCGGCGGCCCGCCGCCGCTGCGCCTCGGCCAGCGGGGTGCCGGTGGGCACGGTCAGCACCGGCCGGGCCAGCCGGGACAGGTCGATCAGCGGGAACCGGCGGCTGACCCGGGCCACCCGGATCGACTGGCCGGCGCCCCGCCACAGGGTGAACGCGACCAGCAGCATCAGCGGCAGCGCCAGCGGCGCCAGCAGCCGGGCGGCGGTGAGCGCGGCGACCAGCAGCGCGGTGCCGACGGCGACGATCCGCCCGACCCAGCCGGCGACCTCGGTGCCCCGGTGCCGGTCCCGGGTGAGCGCCCAGACCGCGGCGCGCAGCGCCCGCCCGCCGTCCAGCGGCAGCCCGGGCAGGATGTTGAACAGCGCGACGATCACGTTGCTCACCGCGAGCTGGAAGGCGAGCTGGTTGGCCACCGTACGGTCGGGCAGGGCGAGGGTCACCGCGACCGCGACCGCGCCGAGCACCGCGGAGACCGCCGGCCCGGCCAGCGACACCAGCAGGTCGACCCGCGGGGTGGGCGCGTCCCGGTCCATCTCGGTGTACCCGCCGAGCAGCTCCAGGGTGATGCCGCGCACACCGATGCCGTACCGGCGGGCGGTCAGCGCGTGCCCCAGCTCGTGCAGCAGCACCGAGCCGAGCAGCGAGACGACGAACCCGAGGCCGATCAGGTAGCCGCTGATCTGCGGCAGGTTCAGCTGGTGGCGGGCGAACTCGGCGTAGATCACGGTCACCAGGGCCGCCAGCAGCAGCATCGAGCCGTTGAGGTGCAGCGGCACCCCGAACACCCGCCCCACGGTCAGCGTGGTGCGCCCACCGGGCCGCGGTCGCGGTCGCCTGTTCTGCTCCTCCACCGGGTCGATGCTACGGACCGGGCCCGTCGCGGCGTGCGGCGCGGCGGGCCGTGGCGGTGTCACACCGGTGCCCTAACCTTCCGGGCATGACGGCGGAACCGGTGATCACCCAGCAGCCCGCGACCCCGGCGGAGGTGCCGGCGACGGTACGGGCCTCGCTGTCGCCGTCGCGGGCGGCGGATTTCAAGACCTGCCCGCTGCTCTACCGGTTCCGCAGCATCGACCGGCTGCCCGAGCGGCCCACCGTCGAGCAGGCCCGGGGCACGCTGGTGCACGCGGTGCTGGAGCGGCTGTTCGACCTGCCGGCCGGCGGCCGCACCCCGGACGCCGCCGGTGACCTGGTCGCCCCCCAGTGGGACCGGCTGGTCACCGAGCAGCCGGAGCTGGCCGGGCTGTTCGCCGAGGGCGACGACCCGGCCGTGGCCGAGTTCCTCCGCTCGGCCGCGGCGCTGCTGGAGGGGTACTTCGCGGTGGAGGATCCGCGCCGGCTGGAGCCGGCCGAGCGGGAGAGCCTGATCTCCGCGGTGGTCGACGACGAGCTGCTCATCCGGGGCTACCTCGACCGGCTCGACGTCGCGCCGGACGGCGCGCTGCGGGTGGTCGACTACAAGACCGGCGGCGCGCCGCGGGAGGCGTTCGAGGCCCGCGCGCTGTTCCAGCTGAAGTTCTACGCGCTGGTGCTGTGGCGCACCCGTGGCGTGGTCCCCCGGGTGCTCCGGCTGCTCTACCTGAAGGACGCGGAGGTCTGCGACTACGCGCCGGACGCCGACGAGCTGCTCCGCTTCGAGCGCACGGTGGTGGCGCTGTGGCGGGCGATCGAGCAGGCCACCGCCCAGCAGGATTTCCGCCCCCGGCCGAGCCGGCTCTGCGACTGGTGCAACCACCAGGCGCTCTGCCCGAGCTTCGGCGGCACTCCGCCGCCCTTCCCCACTCCGGAGCCGGCGGCGGATCCACTGCGCGACGCCCGCTCCCGGCCGGCGCCGCCCGGCGCCGACGAGTAGGCAGCCACCCGACCGCGCCGAAAAGCTGCGCAACAGTGCCGCCCAACGTCGACGAGCAGGCGGCCACCCGACGCATCGCACCGCACCGGCCCGCGCGGCCCATGGACGGGCCGGTACCGCCGGCCGCCGGGGCTTGCGGGCGGCTTCCCGGGCCGCGCAGCTCCGCCTCCCGGCGGGCCGCTGCCCCTGAGGGCGCGCGAGGTCGTCTCCTCCTCAGGGAGGAGGCCGCCTCACCGCCGGCGACGATCTTTCCGCGGCGCCGCGGCGGCTAGCGTCGCGGTATGACCTCGGGCCCGAGAGAGTGGACGCGCCGGCACCCGCTGGCCGCCGACGCGTTGCTCGCCGTCGGCCTGATCGTGGCGGAGGCGGTCTTCACCCTGCTCACCCCGCGCGAGCTGTGGCCCCGGCCGCTGCCGGCGGCGCTGGGCTGGAGCGCGCTGTGCGCCGCCCCGGCGGTCCTGCGGCGGGTGGCGCCCTGGCCGGCGGTGGGCGTGGCGGTGGCGAGCCTGGCACTGCCCGCCCTGCTGGACTTCGCGCCGGGCACCCAGGGGTTGACCTTCGTCGTGCTCACCTACACCATCGCCGCCCGCCGGCCGGTACGGCAGGCGCTGGCCGCCGCGGTCGTGCTGTGGCTGCCGGTGGCGCTGGTGAACACGCTGGCGCCCCCGGCCGGCGTGCTGGAGATCGGCCCCGCCTACCTGGTGCTGAACAACCTGCTGATCGGGGCGGTGGCGTTCTCGGTGGGGCGTACCGTGCACGCCCGCCGCACCTCGACGGAGGCGTTGCGGGAGCGCGCCCGGGTGGCCGAGGAGAACCAGCGGGCGCTGGCCGAGCAGGCGGTCGCCGACGAGCGCCGGCGCATCGCCCGGGAACTGCACGACGTGGTCGCCCACCACGTCAGCGTGATGGGGGTGCTGGCCACCGGGGCGCGCCGGGTGCTGCGGCGCGACCCGGACGCCGCCGACGAGGCGGTCGCCACCATCGAGGAGACCGGCCGGGCCACGCTACGGGAGCTGCGCCGGTTGCTGGACGTGCTGCGTACCGACGCCGAGCCGGCCGCCGACCTCGCTCCGCAGCCGGGGCTGGCCGGCATCGAGGCGCTCGTCGACCAGGTACGCGAGGCGGGCCTGCCGGTCACCCTGCGGGTCGAGGGCACCCCCGGCGGGATGGAGCAGGGGGTGGCGTTGACCTTGTACCGGATCGCCCAGGAGGCGCTGACCAACGCGCTCAAGCACGCCGGTACGGCGACCGCGCAGGTGCGGTTGGATTTCGGCGTCGACGCGGTCGAGGTGGAGGTGACCGACACCGGGCGCGGGCCGCTGCCCGAGCCCGACCGGATCGGGCACGGGCTGGTGGGGATGCGCGAGCGGGTCGGCCTCTACGGTGGGGTCCTGCGCATCGGGGCGCGCCCCGGCGGCGGCTTCCGGGTGTACGCGAGGATTCCGGTGGAGCCGGCGGTCGTCCGCCCGGCCTGACGGCGCGCCCCGACAACAGCGACGACGGCCCGCGCCGGCGGGACCGCACGGCGACGGGACCACCTGGCAGGGTGGGACAGCGGCAGGGTGGGACAGCGGCAGGGTGGCACAGCGGCACAGCGGCACAGCGGCAGGACAACGGGACAGCAGGACAGGGAGAACGATGACCGATCCGACGGCGCCGGCACGGCCGGTGCGGATCCTGCTCGCCGACGACCAGCCGCTGCTGCGTACCGGGTTCCGGATGGTCCTCGGCGCCGAGGACGACCTGGACATCGTCGCCGAGGCCGGCGACGGCGTGGAGGCGGTGGAGCTGTCCCGGCGGCTGCTGCCCGACGTGGTGCTGATGGACATCCGGATGCCCCGGATGGACGGGGTCGCCGCCACCCGGGCCATCGTCGACGCCCGGCTGCCGGTGCGGGTGCTGATCCTGACCACCTTCGACCTCGACGAGTACGTGGTCGGGGCGCTGCGGGCCGGGGCGAGCGGCTTCCTGGCCAAGGACGTGCCGGCCGACGACCTGGTGGCCGCGATCCGGACGGTGGCCGGCGGGGACGCGGTGGTCGCCCCCCGGATCCTCAAGCGGCTGCTGGACCGCTTCGCCGACGTGCTGCCGGACCCGGCGGCCACCCCGCCCCGGGCGCTCGACGCGCTCACCGAGCGGGAGCGGGAGGTGCTGGTGCACGTCGCCCGGGGCCTGTCGAACGCCGAGATCGCCCGGGCGCTGTCGGTGAGCGAGACCACCATCAAGACCCACGTCGGGCACATGCTGACCAAGCTGGGGCTGCGCGACCGGGTGCAGGCGGTGGTGCTGGCGTACGAGTCGGGACTGGTCCGCCCCCGGGCGTAGCGCGCGGCCACCGGGCTACCGCCCGGGGCGTACCCGAAGAGCCGCCGGCGGGGCGACGGCCCCGGTTGTCATGGTCACCTACCGTGACGGAAGACGGCGCGGCGCGGTTGACCCTCACGCGGCGTCAATGTGCAGGATCGGTCCCCGGCCGGCGGAAACCCGCCGGCCCGGCGGCCGGCTCAGGGGCAACCCTGAGCCGGCGGTGGGGGGCACCCGCAGCGCGAAATCCGCACCGCTTCCACCCGGAGTCGGACGGATCGCCGCCGCGGAGCACAGATGATGGGGACTGCCGCGCCGGACCAGCGGGGGCGGCGCGGATCAAAACCAGACGGAAGAGGTGCATGACGTGACCGCGACGGTAGGCCGGCAGGCGCAGGCCGCGGCCCGGGCGAACGACGTGTGGAAGGTGTACGGCAGCGGCGAGGCGCAGGTCGTCGCGCTGCGGGGGGTGACCGCGGAGTTCGAGCAGGGCCGGTTCACGGCGATCATGGGCCCGTCCGGGTCGGGCAAGTCGACGCTGATGCACTGCCTGGCCGGGCTGGACTCGGTGACCCGGGGCACCGTGTCGATCGGCGACACCACGGTCACCGGCCTCGGCGACTCGGGCCTGACGAAGCTGCGCCGGGACAAGGTGGGCTTCATCTTCCAGCAGTTCAACCTGCTGCCGACGCTGACGGCCAAGGAGAACATCCTGCTGCCGCTGTCGATCGCCGGCCGCAAGCCCGACCCGGCCTGGTACGACACGGTGATCGCCACGGTCGGGCTGCGGGACCGGCTGGACCACCGCCCGGCGCAGCTCTCCGGCGGTCAGCAGCAGCGGGTGGCCTGCGCCCGGGCGCTGGTCTCCCGCCCCGAGGTGATCTTCGCCGACGAGCCGACCGGCAACCTGGACTCCCGGGCCGGCGCCGAGGTGCTCAACTTCCTGCGCAACTCGGTACGCGAGCACGGGCAGACCATCGTCATGGTCACTCACGACCCGACCGCCGCCGCGTACGCCGACCGGGTGGTCTTCCTCGCCGACGGGCAGATCGTCTCCGAGCTGATCGAGCCGACCGCCGAGACGGTGCTGGACACCATGAAGAAGCTGGACACCCACGCCGCCGAGGTGGGCAACTGATGTTCCGGGCGACACTGAAGAGCCTGCTGGCCCGCAAGGTCCGGCTCATCCTGTCCGGCCTGGCGGTGGTGCTCGGGGTCATGTTCGTCTCCGGCGCCTTCGTGCTCACCGACACCCTCGGCCGCTCCTTCGACGCGATCTTCGCCGACGCGTACGAGGGGATCGACGTCAACGTCGCCGCGAAGCCGAAGATCGCGGTGTCGGAGATGGAGGGCGAGCAGACCGCCCCGCCGTTCCCGGCGGCCACGGTCGACACCGTCCGGACGGTGCCCGGGGTGGCCGAGGCCACCGGCGTGGTCGCCGCCGACGGGGCGCGGCTGGTCGGCAGCAACGGCAAGGCGGTCGCCTCGTTCGGTCCGCCGCAGCTCGGCGAGAACTGGACGGGCGAGTCGGAGGTGGTGCGGCTGCGCGAGGGGCGCGAGCCGCGTGCCGACGACGAGATCGTCATCAACAAGGGCCTGGCCGCCGCCGGCAAGGTGAAGCTCGGCGATCGGGTGGGCGTGCTCACCCCGATGCAGCCGAAGCAGGAGTTCACCATCGTCGGGATCTTCGGTTACAGCGGTGACCGGGACTCGATCGGCGGCGCCAACGAGATCATGTTCACCACGCCGGTGGCGCAGCGGCTCATGCTGGGCGAGCCTGACACCTTCAACAGCGTGTCGGTGACGGCGGCCGGCGGGGTGTCCGACGAGTCGCTGCGCGACGCGGTCTCGGCCGCCCTGGGCGGCGGCTACGTGGTGAAGACCGGCGAGCAGCTGTCCACCGAGGCCGCCGAGGGCTTCAAGGAGGCGCTGACCTTCTTCAACCGGATCCTGCTCGGCTTCGCCGCGGTGGCGCTGCTGGTGGGCACCTTCCTGATCCTGAACACCTTCTCGATCATCGTGGCCCAGCGCACCCGCGAACTGGCGCTGATGCGGGCCATCGGCGCCAGCGGCAAGCAGATCATCGGCTCGGTGGTGCTGGAGGCCATCGCGGTCGGCCTGATCGCCTCGGTGCTCGGCCTGGGCGCCGGCATCGGCATCGGCGCGCTGCTGGCGTACCTGTTCAGCACCTTCGCCGGCGGGCTCACCCTGGCCGGGCTCGGCGTGCCGGCGTCGGCGGTGATCGGCGCGTTCGCCGTCGGCCTGATCATCACCGTGGTGGCGGCGCTGCTGCCGGCGCTGCGGGCGTCCCGGATCCCGCCGATCGCGGCGATGCAGGACGTGGCCACCCCGGACCGGCCGCTGACCAAGATCACCGTCGCCGGTGGGGTGGTCACCGCGATCGGCGCCACGCTGCTGGCCCTGGGCCTCACCGGCAACGCCGGCGACAACACCCTGGTCACCATCCTCGGCGGCGTGCTGTTCGCCTTCATCGGCGTGGCGTTGCTGACCCCGCTGATCAGCCGGCCGGTGGTGAGCCTGCTCGGGGCGATCTTCGCCTGGTCGGTGCCGGGCAAGCTGGGCCGGCTCAACTCCGGCCGCAACCCGCGGCGTACCGCCATCACCGCCGCCGCGCTGATGGTCGGCATCGCGCTGGTCACCGGCGTTACGGTGATCCTGGACTCGGCGAAGAGCAGCATCAGCGGCCTGGCCCAGGACACCATCAAGGCCGAGCTGGTGATCGCCGGCATGCAGAGCGGCCCGCGGCCGCCGAGCTTCGACCCGGCGGTGCTGGAGAAGGCCGCGGCGATCCCCGGCGTCCGCCTGGTCGACGGCGAGTACGGCGACATGGCGCTGGTCGGCGGCGAGCGGACCTGGGTGGCGGCCAGCAGCGAGGTGGCCTCGCTGCGACAGATCTTCGGGGCCACCCCGACCGCCGGTGACATCGACCGGCTCGCGCCGGACCAGATGCTGGTCAGCTCGGACACCGCGAAGTCGCGCGGGCTCTCCGTCGGCTCCCAGGTGCCGGTGCAGTTGGCCCGGGGCGAGGCCCGCACCTACACGGTCAGCGGCATCTACGCCAGCTCGCAGCTGACCAACCCGGTGGTGCTGCCGCCGGCGGCGGCCCGCGACTTCACCATCCCGCAGCCGATCCAGGGCTTCATCCAGCTGGCCCCGGGCACCCCCGTGGCCTCGGTGCAGCCGCAGGTCGAGGCGTTGCTGGCCGACTCCCCCGAGGTGTCGGTGGCCGACCGGGACGCGTTCATCGAGCAGCAGGCCGGCCAGCTGGACGGGCTGCTCACGATGATCCAGATTCTGCTGGCGCTGGCCATCGTGATCGCCGTGCTCGGCATCATCAACACGCTGGCGCTGTCGGTGCTGGAGCGCACCCGCGAGCTGGGCCTGCTGCGGGCGATCGGGCTGCGCCGGGCGCAGACCATGCGCATGATCACCGTCGAGGCTGTGGTGATCTCGGTGTTCGGCGCGCTGCTCGGCGTGGCGGTCGGCAGCGGGCTCGGCGCCGCGGTGGTCGAGGCGCTCAAGGACGAGGGGATCACCGACCTGGTGCTGCCCTGGGACCAGATGGGCGTCATGCTCGGCCTGGCCGCGCTCGTCGGCGTGATCGCCGCGGTGCTGCCGGCGGTCCGCGCCGCCCGGATCAACGTGCTGGGCGCCATCGCCCACGACTGAGATCGCCGTCGCAGACGGAGGGGTCCGCCGATTGGCGGGCCCCTCCGTCGCGTCATCCGGTCGGCGGTTCGCCCAGCAGGGCGGCCAGCAGCTCCAGGTCCGCGGCGGTCAGGCTCTCCACCTGGTGTACGCCGGCCGTCGCGGCGATCGGCACCTCGGCGGGTACGGCGAGCACCGCCGCCCCGGCGGCGAGCGCGCTGGCCACCCCGGTCGGCGAGTCCTCGATCGCCACGCAGCGGGCGATCGGCACGTCGAGCAGCCGGGCGGCGGTCAGGTACGGCTCCGGGTGCGGCTTGGTGGCGTCCACCTCGTCGCCGCACACCACCGCGTCGAAGCTGTCCCGGCCCAGGGTGTCCAGCGCCACCTCGACCAGCGGCCGGCCGCTGGAGGTGACCAGGGCGGTGGGGATGCCCGCCCCCCGGACCGCCCGCAGCAGGGTCAGCGCGCCGGGACGCCAGCGCAGGCCGGTGCGGAACAACTCCAGGATCCGGGCGTCGATCCACGCCGCGCTGACCTGCGGGTCGCGTTCCGGCTGGCCCAGGTCGTCGTGCAGCAGCCGCATCGACGCGGCCATGCTGGTGCCGACCATCGCCTTGCGGGCCGCGTCGGAGAGGGTGCCGCCGTACTCGGCCGCCAGTTCGTGCAGCGCGACGTCCCACAGCTTCTCGCTGTCGACCAGGGTGCCGTCCATGTCGAAGAGCACGGCGGCGGGATGGCGGCTGGGCAGCGGATCAGTGGTCACCCCGCGATCCTCTCAACTTCCCGTACGGCTGCCGGGGCGAGGTGCCGTCCGGGTGACCTGTCCGACGGTCGGCTCCGCGACCAGGCTCCGGCCGCGCCCGGGCGGCGGGCTTGCGGCCCGGTCGCAGACTGGGCGCAGCCGGCCGCCGACGCGGCGGCCCGTCGCCTGAGGAGGTCGCCGATGCGCGTCCGATCCCTGCTCTCCCGGTGCACCGTTGTCGTCCTCGCGGCCACCGCCGCGCTCTGGCCGGCGGCCCCGGCCGCGGCGGCGAACCTGCCGCTGGACCGCTGCTACGACCTGGCCCCGCCACAGAACATCGACGACCAACCCTGGGCGGCGCCGGGCAACCGGCAGACCGTGTGGCCGACTCCGGTGGGCATCCGGGACCGGGACGTGCTCCGGGTGTCCGCGCAGGGCAAGATCCGCATCGACCACTGGGGCACCCAGAAGTCCATCGCCGGCGAGTGGCCTCCGGGCGGCAGCGGGTGGCCGGCGCCGGACGCCCTCCGGTACGCGCTGATCGCCAAGGTCTCCGACGGGTCCGTGCTGGTGCTGAAGAACGGCCTGTCCTACGGCCCCGGACGGTGGTTCCCGGTCGGCACGGACAGCGGCTGCATCCTCTACTTCAGCGCCGGCCCGAACCCCCGGGTGACCTTCTCCTTCAACGACCCCAACCTGGGCGACAACGGCGGCGGCGCGTCCGTGCGGGTGAGCCAGTGGTGGGACGAGGGTTGACCGGGACCGCTCAGCCGAGGTCGCAGGCCGCCAGGGACCGCTCGTAGCCGCGGAAGAAGGACTCGGTGCGCTGTTCGGCGGTGCCGTGCGAACCCTCCGCGAACCAGGGCTGGTCGGGGTCGTCGCCGACCGCGAGCAGCCCGTCGCGGAACTCGTCCAGGTCGCCCTCGTCGAGGGTCAGCACCCCGCCGCGCACCGAGTCCCCCAGGTACGCCCCGGCCATGCAGTCCGCCTGCAGCTCCTGCTGGATGGTGAAGCTGTAGCGGATGCCGAGGCGGACCTGGATGGCGTGCGCGTACTCGTGGCCGAGCAGGTAGAACACGAACGCGTCGCCGACCTGGCGGAACGCCCCCACCGACCAGCGCACGTCGTAGGCGATGAAGTCGCCGGCCGAGCAGTAGACCGCGTTGTTGCGCGGGATCTCCTGCCCGCCGCAGGTCACCTCACCGCCGCGCTGGTACGGGATGATCCGCCGGACCGGCCGGAACTGCTGCCCCGAGGCCTGGAACTGCTGGGCCCAGTACCGTTCGGCGATGCTCTGCGCGTCGCGGACGTCCTGCTGGAACTCGGCGACGCTGGTGGTGCCGTCCGCCCGGGTCTGCTCCGCCCCGGGTGACGCCGACGAAGCGGGCTGCCGTGGCGCCGGTTCCTCCGTGCCCGGTTCGGACACCCCGCCGACGAAGCACCCGGCGGTGGCCACCAGCGCCACCACCAGCCCGGCCAGCGACCCGCGCGACCACCCGTGCCTACCTGCCGTCACAGTGCCCCTCCCGGCGTCGGCGATGCCCGTGCAGTACCCCGACGGCACGTCCGTCATGCCCTCGCCATGATCTACGGGGCGACAGCCGCGCCGGTTCACCCGCGCGGAGCGTTCAGAACCCCTGCGTGTCGTTGCGCGCCGACCACTCCTGCCCCGGGGAGGCGTGCCGCTGCGCCTCGTGCGCGTGCTGGCTGGCGCGGGCGTCCCGGTCGGCGCGCGTGTCGTCCGGCCCGCTGAGTCGCCGGCGGTCCCGCCAGCCCACCCAGGCGACCGCCCCGAGGATCACCGCCGCCACACCGCCGAGCAGCATCCACATCGTCATGCGTCGACGGTAGTCGACCCGTGCACCCGTACCGCGGACGTAGGCTCCACCTCCGGTGTCCGGAACCGGCGGGCGGCGCCGACGTCTCCGGTGAGGGCGCCGCACCGGCGCCGAAGAGGAGGACGCGAGATGAAGTACATGATCCTGCTGTACGGCTCCCAGCGCGACTACGACGCGATGGCCGGCCGGTCCACCGGCAAGCCGGCCATGTCGGCCGAGGACGTCGCCGCGATGCACGCCCACATGGAGAAGGGCCACCAGGCGCTGGCCGAGTCCGGCGAACTGGTGGACGCGCGCGGGCTGGTCGCCCCGGTACACGCCCGCCGGGTCCAGGTCAGCGGCGGGCTGCCGGTGGTGACCGACGGGCCGTACCCGGAGACGCAGGAGGTGCTGGCCGGCTACACCATCGTGGAGTGCGACAGCTTCGACCGGGCCACCGAGATCGCCGCCGGTTTCGTCAACCCGGACGCCCCCGGCGAGTACGTGGACGTGCGGCCGGTCGCCGAGGGCATCGCCGACCTGGACGGTTGAACCGGCGATGCCCGCGGAGCGTGTCGAGGACCTGTTGCGCCGGCTGGCGCCGCAGGTCCTCGGCGCGCTCGTGCGCCGGTACGGCCACTTCGACACCGCCGAGGACGCCACCCAGGAGGCGCTGATCGCGGCGGCCACCGGCTGGCCGCGCGACGGCGTACCGGACAACCCGCGCGGCTGGCTGATCACCGTGGCGTCCCGCCGGCTGACCGACCTGCTGCGCGGCGAGCAGGCGCGGCGGCGGCGGGAGGAGACGGTGGCCCGCCGGGTGCTGCCGGAGCAGCGGCTGGCCCCGGCCGCGGACCGCCCGCCGACCGACACCGACGACACCCTCACCCTGCTGTTCCTGTGCTGCCATCCCGCGCTGTCACCGGCCTCCCAGATCGCGCTCACCCTGCGCGCCGTCGGCGGGCTGAGCACCGCCGAGGTGGCGCGGGCGTTCCTGGTGCCGGAGGCCACGATGACCCGCCGGATCACCCGCGGCAAGCAGCGCATCCGCGACAGCGGCCTGCCGTTCGCGATGCCCGCCGGGCCCGAGCGCGCCGCGCGCCTCGCCGCCGTCCTGCACGTGCTCTACCTGATCTTCAACGAGGGGTACGCGAGCACCGCAGGGCCGGCGCTGCTCCGCGCCGACCTGGCCGCCGAGGCGATCCGGCTGACCCGCCTGCTGCACCGGCTGCTGCCGGACGATCCGGAGGTCACCGGGCTGCTCGCGCTGATGCTGCTCACCGACGCCCGGGCACCGGCCCGCACCGGCCCGCACGGCGAACTGGTGCCGATGGCCGAGCAGGACCGCAGCCGGTGGAAGGCCGACCAGATCGCCGAGGGCGTCGCCCTGGTCACCGCCGCGCTCCCCCGTGGCCGGGTCGGGCCGTACCAGGTGCAGGCGGCGATCGCTGCGGTGCACGACGAGGCACCCAGCGCCGAGGCGACCGACTGGGCCCAGATCACCGCGCTGTACGAGGTGCTGCGGCAGGTCTCCGACAGCCCGGTGGTGGCGCTCAACCACGCGGTGGCGGTGGCGATGAGCCAGGGTGCGGTGGCGGGACTCGCGCTGGTCGACGCGCTGGCCGCCGACGGCCGGCTCGGCGCGGACGCCCGCCTGCCGGCCGTCCGCGCGCATCTGTTGGAACTGCTCGGCGACCGTACCGCCGCCCGGGACGTCTACCGGGCGGCGGCCGCCCGGTCGACCAACCTGGCCCAGCAGCGCTACCTGCACACCCGGGCCGACCGCCTCGACGGCGGATGACGCGCGGCGGCGCCGGGTCGCGTGCACTGGCGCCGGGGCCGCACGGCAGCGCCGGTCGCGGCAGCGCCGGCTCAGGGGCTGGCGGCGAGGAAGACGAACGCGGCGAGCAGCACCAGGTGCACGCCGCCCTGCAACAGGGTGGCCCGCCCCGGCACCACCGTCAGCACCCCGGTGACCACGGTGAGCGCGAGCAGGGTCATCTGGGTGCCGCCGAGGCCGAGCACCAGCGGCCCCTCCAGCCAGATCATGGCCAGCGCTATCGCCGGGATGGTCAGCCCGATGCTGGCCATCGCCGAACCGAGGGCGAGGTTGAGGCTGATCTGCACCCGGTCCCGGCGCGCCGCGCGCACCGCGGCCAGGGTCTCGGGCAGCAGCACCAGCAGGGCGATCAGCACGCCGACGAACGAGTGCGGCAGGTTGGCCCTGGCGGTCGCGGCCTCGATCGTCGGGGAAACCGACTTGGCGTCCCCGACCACCGCGACCAGCGAGATCAGCAGCAGCACGAGGCTGAGCAGCGCTTTGCGGGTCGACGGCGGGGCGGCGTGCCCGTCGCTCTCGATCACCGCGCCCTCGCTGGTGACCGGCAGGAAGTAGTCCCGGTGCCGACCGGTCTGCACCAAGACGAACAACCCGTACAGCGCCAGCGAGGCCACCGCGGCGAAGGCCAGCTGCGCCGGGCTGAACTGCGGGCCGGGACGGCTCGTGGTGAAGGTCGGCACCACCAGGCTCAGCGTGGCGAGGGTGGCCACGGTGGCCAGCGCACCGCCGCTGCCCTCGGAGTTGAACACCGCCACGCCCCGACGCAGCGCGCCGAGCAGCAACGACAGGCCGAGGATCCCGTTACAGGTGATCATCACGGCGGCGAAGACGGTGTCCCGGGCCAGCGACTGGGTCTTCTCCCCGCCGCTGATCATCAGCGTGACGATCAGGGCTACCTCGATGACGGTGACCGCCACGGCGAGCACCAGCGAGCCGAACGGCTCCCCCACCCGGTGTGCGACCACCTCGGCGTGGTGCACGGCGGCCAGCACCGCGCCGGCCAGGAAGGCGGCCACCACCACGACGAGCGGGCCGGACAGCTCGCGTCCCCAGGTCAGGACCAGCAGCAGCACCGCCAGCAGCGGCACGATCACGGTCCAGTCGGTCAGACGAGCGCGAAGCTGGGCGGCCATCACTCAACCCTGCCAGGGAATTGGATCATGCGACCACCACCTGAGGTCATGGCCACCGTACGAATCGTCACGCCCCACAGCCTGCCGGGCTTCCCCCGGTCCCGCCCGGCGACGGCCGAACCCGGTCACGGGGTGACGGAAATCCGCAGTGGATCAGCCGAGCAGCGTAGGCGTGATGGCGGCGGCGATCGCGCGGTCGTCCGGCTGGTGGGCCGCCCAGTTCACCGCGCCGAGCACCGCAACCGGCGTACCCGATGCCGTCGCCGCCACGATGTCGCCCTCGGGCAGTGCCGCGAGCAGCCGGCGCACCAGGACGCCCTCACCCCACAACGCCTCCGTCGGGAACGGTAGCCGGCCCAGCCAGTTCAGCAACGCACCCGCCCGGGCCACCGGATCCGGCTCCACACTGGTCAACCGCTCGGCGAGGCCGCGTACCCGGTCCTCGGGAAGCTGCGCGGCGTCGTCGCCGGCGACGGCGACCAGGTCGTCGCGGAGCACTTCGGGCACCTCCCGGGCGGCCAGCACCCCCGAAGCCCCGGCCGGACGGAACTGTGGGCCGTCCGGCGGCTCGTCGTAGCCGAGGGCCGACACGAGCGGGCCGAGCAGGTCGACCAGCAGCCCGGTCACCCCGCACTCGGCCAGGAACAGCGTCAACGCCTCGGGCTCGGCGACCTCGAGGTCGTCGGCGAACCTGGACCGCTCCCAGGAGACGCTGCCGTGCCCATGCAGGGTGGCGCTGCCGAGCAGCGTGTCCGCTGCGTCGTACAGGGCCAGGGTGGGCCCGCCGAGGCACCGACAGACGTCACCGGTGAACCGGCCGACAGTGGTGAGCCGTCGCATCCGGGCCAGCCGAGCCGGGTCGCGCGTCTCGGCCAGCACGGCGCGCTCCGCCAGCGGCCCGCCGTCCAGACCGCCGTCGAGGACGCGTACCGCCCGGGTCCGCGGCCAAACCTCGGAGAGCCAGTCGATGATCAGCACCGGGTCATCGTAGGAGCAGTCGCCGCACGCTGCCCGCCGCCGGATCGCCCGCTGCGCCAGACACCCGCCGGTCGCGGTTCGACCGATGCCGTCCGCTCGTCGGGATTCCGTCGCAGGCCGCCGCTAGCCTCCGCAGATGACCCGGACACAGTACCTCGTCGCGATGAACATCGATGGATACATCGCCGAGCGCCTACCGGTCGGCCGGCCTCGAGCAGTGCCCGAGCGACGCGAGCTGTGCGGCACCGCTTCCTGAGGCTTCGCTGTGGGATCGGGGCGTGGCCTACCACTCCACCGGCCAGCGACCGAGAATGAACACCGGTCATCGATACGCCTAGCCAGGCCGCGGGGCGTGCGGGGACAACGGCGGCAACCGACCAGAGAGGCCGAGTCATGACCAGCGGGCAGTTGTACGACACCATCGGAGCCACCTACACCGTGACCCGCCGCACCGAACCGCGCATCGCTGCGCGGATCTGGGCCGCGCTCGGCGATGCCCGGACGGTGTTGAACGTCGGGGCGGGCACCGGGTCGTACGAGCCCCCGGACCGGCACGTCCTCGCGGTGGAACCGTCGGCGCTCATGCGCTCGCAGCGTCCCGCGGACGCGGCGCCGTGCCTGGCGGCATCCGCTGAGCACCTGCCGTTCCATGACGACTCCTTCGACGCAGCGATGGTGGTCGCCTCCGTCCATCACTGGCCGGACCCGATCGCCGGCCTGCGCGAGATGCGGCGCGTCGCTCGCCGCGTGGTGGTGTTCACGCACGACACCACTGACAGCGGATGGCGTCACCGGTTCTGGCTCACTCGTGACTACCTGCCCGAGGTCGCGGACCTCCTGGTCGGCCGACCTTCGCTGACCGACCTGGCCCACGCGGTCGAGGCCCGGGTCGAACCGGTGCTCATTCCGTGGGACTGCGTCGACGGGTTCTTCGAGGCGCACTGGCGCCGACCCGAGGCGTACCTGGACGAGGATGTCCGTCGCGGAGTATCGGTCTGGGCGAGAGTGGGGCCGGAGGCCGAGCAGCGCGCGGTGCGCCGCCTCCGTGACGACCTCGCCTCGGGTCGGTGGGCCGAACGTAACCGCGACCTCGTCGATCTCGACGCGGTAGACCTCGGCCTCCGTCTGCTCATCGCCTGAACCCGGCCCGACACCGGGTACGACGCCGCCGCCCGACGCCACGGGCATCGCAGGCACTCGCTCCCGATCGACGGCCGCGGTTACCGCGCGAACGGAGATGCCGGCAGGTCGGGTAGCGGTGGTGCGTCCCTCGTCTGGTCGGTGATGGTGATCTGCCACCTGCCGATCGTGGGTGCCGCCAGCCGGCCGACGTGCCACGCGACCACGCCGGCGGCGATGATGAGGGACACCGCCGCAGCAGCCAGCAGCCACTGCCGCACGAGCATTCGGCGGTCGAGGCCACGGGGTCGCAGGTCTCCCGGAACGGGAATCCACGGAAACGGGGGGCCGTTCATAGCCACGACAGCACCTCCTGGGCGACGGTGGTGGCCGAGGCGACCATCGCCGTATCGGCGGCGCCAGTCGCTTCGTATTCGACCAGCACTCCGTAGGTGCCGAAGCACGCCGAGAAGTTGATGCGCCGGCCAGTTTCGCGGTCGCCCGCGATGAAGTAGACGGCGCGGTCGCCGAGCGCAACGGGATGATTCTCGTTGTTGACGACCGTCAGCAGCCCATCTCGGTCCACGCAACGCGGGCCACGGCCCTCGTGCCGCCCGTAACGCCCGAGGGACACCCACAGCTCAGCGCGTGCGCCCTCCGTCGTGGACACGCTCTCGGCCAGGCAGTAGTTCGAGCGCAGGCCGGGCCCGTTCTGCTCCCCGGTTCGCAGGGCACCGCGCGCAGGAACCAGGAGGTCGAACACCGCCGACCGGATGAGCGGGCAGACCGCCGGAGGTGCGGGCGGGTCCACCGTCGCGTTCCGCCAGCCCTGCCACCCGCCGATCTCCGCTGAGAGCAGGACGCAGACGGCCAGGGCTACGACCCGCGCCCCTGTGTCCCGTCTCACACTGCCAGTCTGACCGGACGTGGCAAGTGGACCATCGGCTGACCGGCGCTGTTCGGAGCACCTCACCGTCCTGCGCCCGTGGACAGACTGTGCCTGTGGGGCAACCACCCGACGCCGACATCGACCCAACGTCCGACCCAGCCGCTACCGTCCCCTACCTGGACCACTCAGGAAGGTAGGAACATGAGAGCTCTCCTCACATCGGCCGGGATCAAGAACAGCAGCATCCACGACGCGCTGGTTGACCTGCTGGGCAAACCGATCGCCGAGTCCAACGCCCTCTTTATCCCCACCGCCGTCTACTCCTTCCCCGGCGGGCCCGGCATGGCGTGGCGGGCGATCTGCGGCAAGGCTCCAGCGCCGTTGTGTGAATTGGGTTGGAAATCGTTGGGGGTCCTGGAGCTGACGGCGCTGCCGAGCATCGAGGAGGCTACCTGGGTGCCAACGGTCCGGGACGCCGACGCACTGTTGGTGTGGGGCGGCGACCCCCTGTTTCTCGCCAACTGGATGCGGCGCTCCGGTTTGACCGGTCTCCTGCCGACGCTGCGCTCCGAGGCGGTCTACGTGGGCGTGAGCGCCGGGAGCATCGCTGCTGCCTCCACCTTCGTCGAGACCTACGACGAACCGCCACGCGGGAACGATGGACCGCTGAAGTCGGAGGACGTCGTGTTCGCCTCGCCCCAGGGTGACCTCGACAGAATCCTGGTCACGGGACAGGGAGCGGGACTCGTTGACTTCGCGGTGATCCCGCACCTGGAGCACCCGGACCACCCCGACGCTTCCTTGGCCAACGCAGCGAGGTGGGCGGCACGGATTCCTGCGCCGACGTACGCGATCGACGATGAGACCGCCATCAGGGTGGTCGACGGCGCCGCCCAGGTCGTCTCCGAGGGGCACTGGAAACTGTTCCAGCCCTGACGGGACCGTCCAGCGCCCACCGCAGACCACGCCGGGACAGTTTCGTCCACGGCTCGGCCGCGCGGGTGGTCTCTCTCAGGCGGGGCGAGGCGTCACTTGGCGTTGAAGTAGCTGGCCTCCGGGTGGTGCACCACGATCGCATCGGTGGCCTGCTCCGGCATGAGCTGGAACTCCTCCGACAGCTGCACCCCGATCCGCTCGGCGCCGAGCAGCTCCACCACCTTCGCCCGGTCCTCCAGGTCGGGGCAGGCCGGGTAGCCGAACGCGTACCGGCAACCGCGGTAGTCGGTGCGCAGCAGGCCGGCCAGGTCCGCCGGGTCGTCGTCGGCGACCGTACGGCCACCCGGCAGCGCCAGCTCGGCGCGGACCCGCTTGTGCCAGTACTCGGCGAGGGCCTCGGTGAGCTGCACCGACAGCCCGTGCACCTCCAGGTAGTCGCGGTACTCGTTGCGGGCGAACAGCTTCGCCGCGTACTCGCTGACCGGCTGGCCGACGGTGACCAGTTGCAGGGCCACCACGTCCAGCTGCTCACCCCGGGGGCGGAAGAAGTCGGCCAGGCAGAGCCGCCGCTCCTGCCGCTGGCGCGGGAAGGAGAACCGGGCCCGCTCGGCGTGCCCGTTCTCGTCCAGCACCACCAGGTCGTTGCCCTCGGCGTAGGCGGGGAAGTAGCCGTAGACCACGGCCGCCTCCAGCACCTTGTCGGCGATCAGCCGGTCCAGCCAGTAGCGCAGCCGCGGCCGGCCCTCGGTCTCCACCAGCTCCTCGTAGGACGGTCCCTTGCCGCCCCGGGCGCCGCGCAGCCCCCACTGGCCGAGGAAGGTGGCCCGCTCGTCGAGCAGCGCCGCGTAGTCGGCCAGCGGCACGCCCTTGACCACCCGGGTGCCGAAGAACGGCGGCGTGGGCACCTCGACGTCGGTCGCCACGTCCGAGCGGACCGAGGCGTCGTCCAGCTCCGGCAGCGACTCGTTGACGATGGCCCGCTGCCGCTCCCGGCGCGCCCGCCGGGCGGCCAGTGCCGCCTCCCGCTCCGCGTCGATCACCGGCGCCCCGCCACGCTTGGCGGCCATCACCCGGTCCATCAGGGACAGTCCCTCGAACGCGTCCCGGGCGTAGTGCACCTGCCCGGGGAACATCGACCGCAGGTCGTCCTCGACGTACGCCCGGGTCAGCGCCGCCCCACCGAGCAGCACCGGCCAGCGCTCCGCGACCCCGCGCGAGGCCATCTCGGCGAGGTTCTCCTTCATGATGACCGTGCTCTTGACCAGCAGCCCGGACATGCCGATGGCATCGGCCCGGTGCTCCTCGGCGGCGTCGAGGATCGCGGTGATCGGCTGCTTGATGCCGATGTTCACCACCTCGTAGCCGTTGTTGGACAGGATGATGTCCACCAGGTTCTTGCCGATGTCGTGCACGTCGCCCTTCACGGTGGCGAGCACGATGCGGCCCTTGCCGCCGTCGTCGGCCTTCTCCATGTGCGGTTCGAGGTACGCCACCGCGGTCTTCATCACCTCGGCGGACTGGAGCACGAACGGCAACTGCATCTGCCCGGAGCCGAACAGCTCGCCGACCACCTTCATCCCGTCCAACAGGATGTCGTTGATGATCGACAGCGGGGTCCGGCCGCCGGCCATGGCGGCGTCCAGGTCGGCCTCCAGGCCGTTGCGCTCGCCGTCGATGATCCGCCGCTTGAGCCGCTCGTCCAGCGGCAGCGCGGCCAGTTCCTCGGCCCGGCCGGCGCGCGCCGACGCGGCGTCCACGCCCTCGAAGATCTCGATGAACCGCTGCACTGGGTCGTAGCCCTCGCGCCGCCGGTCGTAGACCAGGTCGAGGGCGATCTCGCGCTGCTCGTCGGGGATCTTCGACATCGGCAGGATCTTGCTGGCGTGCACGATCGCCGAGGTCAGCCCGGCCTGCACGCACTCGTGCAGGAAGACCGAGTTGAGCACCTGCCGGGCGGCCGGGTTGAGCCCGAACGAGACGTTGGAGATGCCCAGCGTGAAGTTGACCCCCGGCCATCGGGTGGCGATCTCCCGGATCGCCTCGATGGTCTCGATGCCGTCCCGCCGGGTCTCCTCCTGGCCGGTGGCGATCGGGAAGGTCAGCGCGTCGATCAGGATGTCGGAGCGGCGCAGCCCCCAGCGCCCGGTCAGGTCCTCGATCAGCCGGCCGGCGACGCGCACCTTCCAGTCCTTGGTGCGGGCCTGGCCCTCCTCGTCGATGAGCAGGGCGACCACGGCGGCGCCGTGCTCCGCGACCACCGGCATCACCCGGGCGTACCGCGACTCGGGGCCGTCGCCGTCCTCGAAGTTGACCGAGTTGACCACGCACCGGCCGCCGAGCATCTCCAGGCCAGCCTCCACGACCGCCGGCTCGGTGGAGTCCAGCATGATCGGCAGGGTGGACGCGGTGGCGAACCGGCCGGCCAGCTCGCGCATGTCCGTCGTGCCGTCCCGACCGACGTAGTCGACGCAGAGGTCGAGCAGGTGCGAGCCGTCCCGGGCCTGGCTGCGGGCGATCTCCACGCAGGCCTGCCAGTCGGCGGCCAGCATCGCCTCGCGGAACGCCTTGGAACCGTTGGCGTTGGTCCGCTCCCCGACCATCAGCACGCTGGCGTCCTGGGCGAACGGCACGTGGTGGTAGATCGAGGAGACGCCGGCGTCGTGCCGGGGCTCGCGGGGGCCGGGCCGGGCGCCGTGCAGCCGCTCGGCGACCACCCGGATGTGCTCCGGCGTGGTGCCGCAGCAGCCACCGATCAGCGATACGCCGTACTCGGCGACGAACCGCTCCAGCGCGTCGGCCAGCTCGACCGGGGTGAGGGGGTAGACCGCACCGTCGGCGGTCAGCTGCGGCAGGCCGGCGTTCGGCATCACCGACAGCCTCAGCCCGGCGTGCTGGGAGAGGTAGCGCAGGTGCTCGCTCATCTCCGCCGGGCCGGTGGCGCAGTTCAGCCCGATCAGGTCGACCCCGAGCGGCTCGATCGCGGTCAGCGCCGCGCCGATCTCGCTGCCCAGCAGCATGGTGCCGGTGGTCTCCACGGTGACGTGGCAGATGATCGGCACCCGCGACCCGATCTCGGCCATCGCCCGCTTCGCGCCGACCACCGCCGCCTTGACCTGGAGCAGGTCCTGGCAGGTCTCGATGATCAGGGCGTCCGCGCCGCCGGCGATCAGGCCGGCGGCGTTCTCCCGGTAGGCGTCCCGCAGGGTGGCGTAGTCGGCGTGGCCGAGGGTGGGCAGCTTGGTGCCGGGACCGATTGAGCCGAGCACGAACCGGGGCCGCTCCGGGGTGGCGAACGCGTCGGCCGCCTCGCGGGCGATCCGGGCGCCGGCCTCGGAGAGCTCCCGGATCCGGTGGGCGATGTCGTACTCGCCGAGGTTGGCGAGGTTGGCGCCGAACGTGTTCGTCTCGACGCAGTCCGCCCCGGCGGCGAGGTAGGCCTCGTGCACGCCGCGGACCACGTCCGGCCGGGTCACGTTGAGGACCTCGTTGCAGCCCTCGTGGCCCTCGAAGTCGTCAAGGGTCAGGTCGGCCGCCTGCAGCATCGTCCCCATCGCGCCGTCGGCGATCAGGATCCGGTCTGCCAGTACGTCGAGCAACGAAGTCCGCACGCCGTTCAGGTTAGTGTGCCGCCCCCGGCCACGTCGCGGCCCATACCCCTGTCCCAGATACTGTCAGCGGGATCACCCTGTCTGATCTGTAGGCTTATGCCCGTTGCTTCCCGCCTGCCGACCGGCGCGGCCACCGGGCCGCGCCCGGCCCCGGGACGTAGGCTGGCGGACGTGAAGGACAACAGCAGCGCCCCCGTGCCCGGCCGGCGGGACACCGGGCGCGGCCCCGGCACCGTCCGCGACCAGCAGGGAGAGGTGACGGCGTGACCGAGTTCGACGGACTGCCGGTGCTGCGGTCCCCGGTGGCCATCGCCGCGTTCGAGGGGTGGAACGACGCCGCGGACGCGTCCACCGCCGCAGTTGAACACCTGGAGCAGGTGTGGAACGCCCGGCAGGTCACCGAGCTGGACCCGGAGGACTTCTACGACTTCCAGGTCAGCCGGCCGACCATCACCATGGCCGAGGGCGAGACCCGCCGGGTGCAGTGGCCCACCACCCGGTTCATGGTGGCCAGCCCGGAGGGCACCGAGCGCGACGTGGTGCTGATCCGCGGCATCGAGCCGAGCATGCGCTGGCGCACCTTCTGCGAGCAGGTGCTGGAGATCTGCCACAGCCTGGAGGTCGAGCGGGTGGTGCTGCTCGGCGCGCTGCTGGCCGACGTGCCGTACACCCGGCCGCTGCCGATCAGCGGCAGCGCCTCGGACTCCCGGGCCGCCGAGCGCTACCAGCTCACCCCCACCCGCTACGACGGGCCGACCGGCATCGTCGGGGTGCTGCACGACGCCTGCACCCGGGCCGAGGTCGACGCGGTCTCGTTCTGGGTGCACGTGCCGCACTACGCCAACAACCCGCCCTGCCCCAAGGCCACCCTCGCCCTGCTGCACCGGGTCGAGGAGGTGCTCGACCTGCCGGTGCCGATGGCCGACCTGGCCGAGGAGGCCGCCGAGTGGGAGCAGCGGGTACGCAGCGCCGCCGAGCAGGACGCCGAACTCGGCGAGTACGTGCGCGAGTTGGAGGAGCGCGTCGGCGACGCGGGCATCACCCCGCTGACCGGTGACGAGATCGCCCAGGAGTTCGAGAAGTACCTGCGCCGCCGCGGCGGCTCGGCCGGCCCGACCGCCGGCTCCTGGTAGCCCGCTCCCCCGCTTCCCCGTTCGCCCACCGGGCTCCGGACAGCCGTTCCGGGGCCCGGTTCGTTTCTCCGAAAACTCCCTGGCCTCGCTCTTTCGCTGGGCTCTCGGCTCCGCTGGCGAAACCTCGGCCGCTTCGCAGCTCGGTCGCCGAGGCGGGGACTGTCGGCGTGTCCGGGGTGGCGTGGTCACACCCGCTAGGCCATCCTAGGAACCTAGCTGTGATCGAGGAGGCACGCATGCAGATCAATCCGGGCGCGGCGGAGTTCCCGCACCGGCAGATCGCCGCGCAGCTCAAGGCGCAGGTGCGGCGCGGCGACTGGGGGCCGGGTGAGCGGCTGCCGTCCATCCCGGCCATCGCCGAGATGTTCGGGGTGGCCAAGCAGACCGTGCAGCGCGCCGTCGACCAGCTGCGGGTCGAGGGCATCCTGATCACCAAGCCGGGCTCCGGCACGTACGTCCGGGGCACCCGGCGGCGGCTCAACCGGCTCTCCCGGGGACGGTACGGCGGCTTCCGCGGCTACCACACCGACCTGGCCGCCCGGTACCGGCAGCAACTGGTCTCGGTCGGCCGCGCCCCCGCCCCGCCCGAGGTGGCCGACGCGTTCGGCGTGCCCGACGGCACCGAGCTGATCTGCCGCCGGCACCTGGTCCGCACCGAGGACTCCCCGGTCGAGGTCGGCGCCTCCTGGTTCCTGCCCGCCGACGCCGCCGGCACCTCACTGGAACGCAGCGAGGCGTACGGCCGGCCGCTCTACCAGGAGGCCGAGGAGGCCACCGGGCGGCGGTACGTCTCGGCGACCGACACGATCAGCGCCCGCCAGCCCAGCCGGGAGGAGGCGGAGATCCTGCAGATCCGCCCGGACACCCCGGTGCTGCACCTGCTGCACGTCGCCTACGACGGCGCGCGCAAGCCGATCGAGGTCGCCCAGGCCACCTGGCCCGGCCCGGTCACCACGCTCACCGAGGAGTACAAGATCCCCGCCCCGGCCCCCGAACCAGACC
>NZ_QGSW01000049.1:0-15746 GCF_003176715.1 Micromonospora sp. S4605 | reverse complement strand
CCAAAAGCAGTGGGGCGAACCTGAGCCTGTACGCCATCCTCCGCGAACTGCAATACCTACTCGCGACCTGGCTCGGGTTCTGCCCCCTCTGCCGCCAACTCGTCCCAACCTAACAAAGCACTACTAGGGCGGTGGTCACGGTGGCGGCGGCCAGGCCGACCATCCGGAACAGGCTTTTCACGAGCAGGGGTGTCCTTTCAGAGGGCTGGAAACATTCGCAGGAATCGGAGACGGAAATCAGACGATGCGCCAGAGGTCAAGTCGCGGATCGTCCGCGAGACACCGCTGAACCGTTCGGCGCAGAATTGCGTACGCCAACGACGGCTCGTCGGTGGCCACGAATGCGAGAATGTCGAATCCGGACGGCCCGGCCCGGATACGAATATGGTTTATCCGCTCGTCCGAGCGCGCCCGCGCCGACAGCAGGCCACCCAGCTCGGGTTCCGGATATTGCCGATCCCCGCCTAGTGGGGCTATCCGGACCACGGCGGCGATCACGCCTGACCCGGCGCCGGAAGCGGCGGCGTCCAGCCGAAACCCTCGGCGAGCGGGCCCGTTGTGACCTCGACACCGAGGGCTGCGGCGAGCGCCGCCAGCACCGCGAGGACGACCACCGGAACGAACAGCCGGGTTGCCGGCAAACGGCACGCAGACATGACTTGGCCCTTTCGGATAAGTGGCGGGAGAGTGTCCTTCGACGCGTATTCGGTGATTGCTCACCGGCGTTGGGACAAGCGTGCCGTGCCCGCCGACCGCTGTCACCAACTTGCGGCTGGCCAGACCCTGCCTGGCGAGAAGTCGCAACCACCGGCACGGGACAGCGGAAAAGACCCGCAGACATCTACACTCGTGCCCATCGAGCCAACGGGGAGGTTTCGGTGCTGGAAGCGCTGGGTTTGTCCACTGTCAATGAATCCGTCTACCGGGCGATGCTCACGCACCCCGCCCTCGACGTGGCCGGCCTCGCCGCCCACCTGGATCTCCACCCGGCGCAGGTGCACGCCGCGCTGGACGTGCTGGCCGATCTGGCCCTCGTCCGGCTGGACGACACGGGCGGTACGGCGCGGGCGGTACGCCCGCAGACCGGGCTCGCCGCGCTCCTGGCCAAGGTGGAGGCCGACATCGCCGTACGGCAGCAGCAGATCGAGGCGGTGCGCGCCGCCATCGCGGACATCGCGGTGACGCACGAGCAGCACGAGGTGGTGCTCCGGCTGGAGGGAATCGACGCGGTCCGCGACCGGCTCGCCGAGCTGGCCCGCACCGCCACCACGGAGTGCCTCTCGTTCAGTCCCGGCGGCGCCCAGCCCGCCGACACGCTGCACGCCGAGGCACCCCTCAACGCCGCCGCCCTGGAACGCGGCGTCCGGATCCGCAACGTCTACCAGGACAGCTTCCGCAACGACCCGGTCACCCTGGCCCACGCCCGCCGGATGGCCACGCTGGGCAGCGAGTCGCGCACGGTGCCGACCCTGCCCATGCGGCTGATCATCGTCGACCGGAGCATCGCCCTGACCCCGATCGACCCGCGGGATCCCCGCCTCGGCGCCCTGGAGCTGCGCAGCCCCGGTCTGGTCGCCGGGCTGCTCGCGCTCTTCGACCAGGTCTGGCAGCAGGGCAGCCCGTTCGGCGAGGTTCCCGGTGCCCGGGCCGGCGAGCTGACCCCGCAGGAGAAGGCATTGCTGCAACTGTTCGCCGACGGGCACACCGACGAGTCGGCGGCCCGGCAGCTGGGCATCTCCGCGCGGAGCGTCCAGCGGCTGATGAACGCGCTCACCGAACGGCTACAGGCGAGCAGCCGGTTCCAGGCCGGCGTCGAGGCCTCCCGGCGCGGCTGGATCTGACCGCCCGGAACGCTCCGCCGCCCCCGGCCCCGGCCGGAAATGGCTGGCACCGGGCGGTGCCCGCCGGCAGGCTGGCGCGGTGCCCTACCGCCGCGTCGAGAACGCCCCTGCCCCCGGCACCGCACGCCGGCTGACGGGGGAGCACTGACGTGACGCAGCGACTGCTGCCCCCCGCCGAGGCGGCCGCCCGCCCCCCGCTCTGGCGCAGCCGGGACTTCGGGCTGCTCTGGGGCGGCCAGACGGTCGCCGAACTCGGCACCCGGATCTCCGGCGTGGCGGTGCCGCTGCTCGCCGCGGACACCCTCGCCGCCAGCGTCTTCCAGGTCTCCCTGCTGACCTTCCTGGCCTGGCTGCCGTACCTGCTCTTCTCGCTGCCGGCGGGGATCATCGCCGACCGGGTCGACCAGCGCCGGCTGATGGTCGCCTGCGACCTCGGCCGGGCCGCGCTCCTGCTGTCGGTGCCGGTGGTCGCCCTGGTCGGCCAGCTCAGCCTGTCCTTCCTGTACGTCGTGGTCGGCCTCGCCGGCGTGCTCACCGTCTTCTTCACCGTGGCGTACAAGAGCGTGCTGCCGCGGCTCGTCCCGGCCGAGCGGTTGCTGGACGCCAACGCGAAGCTCACCATCAGCCAGGACTCGGCCGAACTGGTCGGCCCGACCATCGGTGGGGTCCTGGTCGGGCTGGTCGGCGCCGCGAAGACCTTCCTGGCCACCGGGGCGACCTACCTGGTCAGCGCGGTGACGCTGCTGCTGCTCCGGCACCGGCCCGCCGCCCGTTCGGCGCCCGACCGGGGGTCGCTGCGGGCGGAGCTGACCGGCGGGCTCGGCTTCATCCGCCGGCAACGGATCCTGCTGGCCATCCTGGCCTGCACCACCACCTCGAACTTCTTCGTGATGGCGTCGAGCTCCATCGAGGTCGTCTTCATGCTGCGCGAGCTGCACGCCTCACCCGCGCTGGTGGGGCTGGTCTTCTCGGTCAGCGCGGTGGGCGGGTTGGTGGTCGGTGCGCTCGCCGGGCGGCTGACCGCCTGGCTCGGGTCCGCCCGGGTGATCTGGGTGGCGATGGCCGCGCCCGGCCCGCTCTACCTGCTGATGCCGCTGGCCCAGCCGGGGTGGGGGGTGCTGCTCTACGGGGTCGGGCTGGCCGCGTTCTCGGCCAACGCGGTGCTGTTCAACGTCGCGTCGATGACCTACCGGCAGCAGATCACCCCGCCGGAGCTGCTCGGCCGGGTCAACGCGGCGTTCCTCTGGATCTGCTTCGGGGTGATCCCGCTCGGCGCGCTGGTCGGCGGCGCCCTGGGCAGCCAGCTCGGGCTGCGGCCGGCGCTGTGGATCTGCGTGCTCGGCACCTGGAGCGCGTCCCTGTTCGTGGTCTGCTCCCCGCTGCGCGGACTGCGCGACGTGCCGGCGGCCGTCACACCCGTCCGGGATGCCGTGAGCTGACCGAAGCCCACCCGTCGCCGGGTCTGTGCTGCTCTGCCACCAGCGGGCGCGGGACTGAGCGGGGTCAGACGCCGGCGCCGCCGGTCTCGGCGAGGACCCGGGTGAGCAGGTCGACGAACGGACCGGGGCGCTCGAACAGCGACCGGTGCCCGGCGCCGTCGAGCACCACCCGCTCCTTGCGGGGCGCCTGGAGCTGGGCGTACCACTGCTGAAGCAGGGCGAGCCGGCCGGGCACCTCGTGGGCGCCGTCGACCAGCCAGACCGGCACCTGGAGTTGGCGCACCTCGCGCCGCAGGTCGAGATCCTGCAGCGTCGGGTAGAGCACGTCCCACCCGTCGAACTGCCCGCTGAGCGCGTGCGCCTTCTCCAGCAGGGTGTACTCCGACACGCCGAGGTTCTCCGCCATCCCGCCGCGGCCCTCGCTGGCCCCGGTGCGGTCGTAGTCGAAGGCGCCCACCTCGTTGGCGAGCAACGGCTCGTAGTCGTACATGCCGGCGTAGGGCGGTGGGCCGAGGTCGGCCAGCCGCTGCGCGAGGTCGGCGCGGCCGGTGCGGCGGGCCCAGGCCAGCGTGTCGTCGTACTGGCTGCGATCGGCGGCGCGCAGGTCGACGGCCTGACCGACTCCCACGTACGCCTGGAACAGGTCGGGGCGGCGCCGAACGGCGGTGACCCCGACCAGGGAGCCACCGGAGTGCGCCACCAGATAAACCTTGCCCTTGCCGAACCGCTGCCGCAGGTGCTCGGTGACAGCGACCGCATCGGCCACCTCGCTGTCCAGGGTGAGCGACGACGAGGGCGCGAAGGACGCCCACGATTTCGCCGCGCCCCGCCGGTCCACCGTGGCCACCACGAACCGCTGTTCCAGGCCGGCGAGGTGCCGGCGTACCGCGCCGATCTCCGAGCCACCCGGCGCGCCGGGCAGGAAGAGCAGCACGGGCGCGCTCCGGTCCGCGCCGCGCAGCATCAGCCCGAGCCGCCGATCGCCGATGTCGACGCTGGTCAGCTCGGCGATGCCACCGTCGATCCGGTCCGTCCGTGCGGGCACCGCCACGGCCACCGTGACCAGCAGAAGCAGCACGGACAGCAGGCCGGTCGCGCCCCGCCCCAGCCACCTCCACACCGGCCGCCGGTCGGCGGCGGGCCGACCGCGTCGCGCGATTCCGGCCCCGTACGCAGCGCCGACCAGCAGCGGCAGCACGGCCAGCAGCCCGTGCAGGCCCCGACCGAGGAGCAGGGCGGCGAACCCGAACCCGCTGGCGTGCGGAGCGTCCACGGTGAGCCCACGCAGGTCGACCCGGACCAGCTCCACCGCCACCACGAAGAGGACGGGCACGCCGAGCATCGCCCAGCGCGACCGGCTCAGCCAACCGGCCGCCAGCCCCACGGCGAGGCTGACCAGGATCGACACCAGTGCCTCGGCGTTCGTGCCCGGGCCCCGGGGCGTCCACCAGCCGACCGTCAACCCCCAGACCACCGGGAGCAGGACCGCGACGGCCAGGCTCGGGATCGGACGCGGGACCGACAGCTTCGCCATGACACCTCACCGGGGTCGTCGGGACCCCAGCCTAGTGACGATCGATCTCACTCACTGCCCCGTCCGGGTGACGGACCGCAACCCGCCACTGTGATCCGGTCACCCGAACCAGGTCATCGCCTGGCCGTGCCCGCGGGTCCAGGCCAGCGGCGTTCCGTCCAGCGCCAGCACGTTGTGGTGGGCGTCCCCCGGCGGCTCCGGCAGCACGTCGTGCGGCAGCACGTCCGGGGCCTCGTTCGCGATCCAGTGGCCGGGCAGGGCGCGTACCACCTCGGCGAAGGCCGCCCGGCGCGGCGCCGGCACCTGGTAGAGCACGGAGGTGTGGAAGACCACCAGCGTCGCGCCGGCCGGCGCCCGCGCGGCCAGGGCCGGCAGGTCGTCGACCAGGTCGCCGCGGGCGAGCAGCGGCGGATCGGCCGCGGCGACGGCCGCGGCGGCGCGCAGCCGGGCCCGGCGGTGCTCGTGCTCCGGCCAGATGAGCGCGTCGAGCCAGGCGACGTCCGCCGGGTCGGTCACGTCGAGCGGGTTCAGGTCCAGGCCGGCCCGCCACACCACCTCGGGCCGGCGCCCGGGCGGCGCGGTGCCGGTGAGCGCGCAGTCGAGGACCGGGCCGTCCGTGCCGAGGCGGTGGTCGCCGTAGCGGTAGGCGTACCGGTCGGGGTAGAGGCAGAGCCCGGCGGACGCGCCGACCTCGATCAGCGCGAGCGGCTGCCGCAGCGCGGCGAGCACCGGCAGCAGTACGGCACACCGCCCGGGCTCGTTCGTCTGCACGGCCCGGGCCCGCAGCTCCGCCTCGATCGCCGGCCAGTGCGCCAGGGTGAAGTCGTGGAACGCGGCCGGGTCGTGCACCGGCCCGCCGAGCAGCCGCACCACGCCGAACAGCAGATTCGGCTGCCGCTTGCCCGGCGGAAGCGTCTCCACGAGCGCGAGCAGCTCGTCGTCGCGCGAGACCGCGTGGGACAGCCGCTCGTACCCGGGCGACACGCCCCGCGCCTCGCGGGCACCGAACCGGGCGTACGTCTCGGCGATCGTCACAACCCGATGATCCCTCTCGAAGTCCCGCCCTGTCCCGCCCCGATGGCGCGGCCCTCGCCGAGGCGGTCGTCGCGATGGGCACGCGAGCGTGATACCGCAGAGTCATCTTGATACCGCTGAGGTATCACCCTCCACGGCGTGACATGCCGGCGAGGAGACACCACCGCGAGCGATCGCTCGCGCCGGGCGGCCGCCACCGGCCGCGGGCGCGGGGCCGACGCGACGCTGCCCCGACCCGCCGAAGCGGGGCCGGGGCAGCGTCGCGGTCGGCGTACGTCAGCTGCAGCCGCTGGTGGAGCCGCAGCCCTCGCAGACGTAGCAGCTACCGGCCGGGCGCATCTTCGTACCGCAGGTGAAGCAGAGCGGCGCGTCGGCGGCCTTGCCGATCACGGCCTCCAGCAACTCGGTGCTGGAACCCACCGACGGTGCCGGCTTGGCGGCGGCGACCTCGGCGGTCTCCTGGGCCGGCTGGGCCACCGGGCCGGTCTTCGGCTCCTCCGGCCTGGTCTCGACCGGGGCGGAGGCGGCCATCGCGGCGAGGTCCGCGCCGCTCTCCGCCTCCGCCTCGGCCCGCAGCTGGGCAGCCCGCTCCTTGGCGGTGAAGATGCCCAGCTCCGCGCGCCGCTCGTACGGCAGGAAGTCCAGCGCGAGCCGACGGAAGATGTAGTCCATCACCGAAGCGGCCATCCGCACGTCCGGGTCGTCGGTCATGCCGGCCGGCTCGAAGCGCATGTTGGTGAACTTGCTGACGTACGTCTCCAGCGGCACGCCGTACTGGAGACCGATGGAGATGGCCACCGAGAAGGCGTCCATCACCCCGGCGAGGGTCGAGCCCTGCTTCGACATCTTGAGGAAGACCTCGCCGAGGCCGTCGTCCGGGTAGGACGACGCGGTGAGGTAGCCCTCGGCGCCGCCGACGGAGAAGCTGACCGTCTGGGACGGGCGCTTCTTCGGCAGCCGCTTGCGCACCGGGCGGTACTCGACGACCTTCTCGACCACCTTCTCCACCTCGGCCGGAGCCTCGGCGGTGGCCTTGTTCGGCTTGGCCGCCGACAGCGGCTGGCCGACCTTGCAGTTGTCCCGGTAGATGGCCAGGGCCTTGAGGCCGAGCTTCCAACCCTCGAAGTAGATCTTCTCGACGTCCTCGACGGTGGCCTGCTCCGGCATGTTGACCGTCTTGGAGATCGCGCCGGAGATGAACGGCTGGACCGCCGCCATCATCCGCACGTGCCCCATCGGCGCGATGGACCGTTCGCCCATGGCGCAGTCGAAGACCGGGTAGTGCTCCGGCTTCAGGCCGGGGGCGTCCACCACGTGGCCGTGGTCGGCGATGTGCTCGACGATCGCCTCGACCTGCTCCTCCGGGTAGCCGAGGCTGCGCAGGGCGCGCGGCACTGTCTGGTTGACGATCTGCATCGAGCCGCCGCCGACCAGCTTCTTGAACTTGACCAGCGCCAGGTCGGGCTCCACGCCGGTGGTGTCGCAGTCCATCATCAGGCCGATGGTGCCGGTCGGCGCGAGCACGCTGGCCTGCGAGTTCCGCCAGCCGTTCTTGTCACCGACCTTGTTGCCCAGCGTCCACTGCCTGGTGGCCTCCCGCTGGATGGCGGTGGCCACGGTGCCGGCCGGCTTGATCTCGTCGTTGGCGGCGGCGTGCTTGCGCATGACCCGCTTGTGCGGCTCCGCGTTGCGGGCGTAGCCGTCGTACGGGCCGACGATGCCGGCCAGCTCGGCCGAGCGGCGGTAGGCGGTGCCGGTCATCAGCGAGGTGATCGCCGCGGCGACCGAGCGACCCTGGTCCGAGTCGTACGGCAGGCCGGAGGCCATCAGCAGGGCGCCCAGGTTGGCGTAGCCGATGCCGAGCTGCCGGTAGGCCCGGGTGGTCTCACCGATCTTCTCGGTCGGGAAGTCGGCGAAGCAGATCGAGATGTCCATCGCGGTGATGACCAGCTCGACCGACTTGACGAACTTCGCCACCTCGAAGTTGCCGTCGGCGCGGAGGAACTTCATCAGGTTCAGCGAGGCCAGGTTGCACGAGGAGTTGTCCAGGTGCAGGTACTCCGAGCACGGGTTCGACGCGGTGATCCGCCCGGTCTCCGGGCAGGTGTGCCAGTCGTTGATGGTGTCGTCGTACTGCAGGCCGGGGTCGGCGCACTCCCAGGCGGCCTGGGAGATGGTGCGGAACAGCTTCTTGGCGTCGATGGTGTCGATCACCGCGCCGTCCAGCCGGCCGCGCAGGTCGAAGCTGCCGCCGTTCTCCACCGCCGTCATGAACTCGTCCGAGACCCGGACCGAGTTGTTGGCGTTCTGGTACTGGACGCTGACGATGTCGGCGCCGCCGAGGTCCATGTCGAAGCCGGCGTCGCGCAGCGCGCGGATCTTGTCCTCCTCGCGCGCCTTGGTGACCACGAACTCCTCGATGTCCGGGTGGTCCACGTCGAGGATGACCATCTTGGCCGCGCGCCGGGTGGCGCCGCCGGACTTGATGGTGCCGGCGGAGGCGTCCGCGCCGCGCATGAAGCTCACCGGGCCAGAGGCGGTGCCGCCGGAGGAGAGCAGCTCCCTGGAGGAACGGATCCGGGAGAGGTTCACCCCGGAGCCGGAGCCGCCCTTGAAGATCAGCCCCTCCTCCTTGTACCAGTCGAGGATCGAGTCCATCGAGTCGTCGACGGCCAGGATGAAGCAGGCGCTGACCTGCTGCGGCGACGGCGTGCCGACGTTGAACCAGACCGGCGAGTTGAAGCTGAACACCTGGTTCAGCAGCATCCAGGTCAGCTCGTGGGCGAACACCTCGGCGTCGGCGGGGCTGGCGAAGTAGCCGTACTCCTCACCGGCGGTGCGGTAGGTGGTCACCACCCGGTCGATCAGCTGCTTGAGCGACCACTCCCGCTCCGGGGTGCCCACCGCGCCCCGGAAGTACTTGGTGGTCACGATGTTGGCCGCGTTGACGCTCCAGGTCTCGGGGAACTCGACCCCGCGCTGCTCGAAGTTGATCGAGCCGTCCCGCCAGTTGGTCATCACGACGTCGCGGCGCTCCCAGGTGACCTCGTCGTACGGGTGCACCCCCTCGGTCGTCCAGACCCGTTCGACCTTCAGACCTGCCCCCGCCTTGCTCCGCGACCTGCTCGTCGTCACGACGTCCGCCCCCTCGTCTACGTGGTCACCCACCACGCGTCCCATCTGTCAGAAATCTGGAAAAACTCAACCGGCCCGGCCGGCGGCCTCGGCCGCGTCGGCCTCGGCGCCCTCCCGGGCACGTGCCCGCAGCGTCTCGATCTCCCGCTCGAAGTCGGCGAGCGAGTCGAACGACCGGTAGACGCTGGCGAACCGCAGGTAGGCCACCTCGTCCAGGTCCCGCAACGGGCCCAGGATGGCCAGCCCCACCTCGTGGCTGGGGATCTCGGCGGCCCCCTTGGCCCGGACGGTCTCCTCGACCCGCTGCGCGAGCAGCGCGATCGAGTCGTCGTCCACCGGCCGGCCCTGGCACGCCTTGCGCACCCCGCCGATGATCTTCGTGCGGCTGAACGGCTCGGTCACCCCGCTGCGCTTGACCACCGCGAGGACCGCCTCCTCGACCGTGGTGAACCGCTTGCCGCACTCCGGGCAGGACCGCCGCCGGCGGATCAACTGGCCGTCGTCGGCCTCCCGCGAGTCGACCACCCGGGAGTCGGCGTGCCGGCAGTACGGACACCGCATCGCCTGACCTCCTTCGTCGATCCACGGGCCCGGTCCCACGCACCTCCGGGCACGCCGGACCCCGGCGGGGTCATCCTCCGATGACCGTCGCCGTGCCGGCGGTACGGGAGTGCGGTCGGTAGTCGAACCCAACCTGTAGGCGACTTACGCCCGTGTGACTACTACATCTAGGGGTCGACCGTATGCCGCCGACGATCGGAGGTCAAGTTGGGCGGCGTGTCCGGCGCGTCACCGGCAAACCCCGCCGAACCCCCCTTCCC
The DNA here is from genome assembly GCF_003176715.1 of Micromonospora sp. S4605. Taxonomy (NCBI): domain Bacteria; kingdom Bacillati; phylum Actinomycetota; class Actinomycetes; order Micromonosporales; family Micromonosporaceae; genus Micromonospora; species Micromonospora sp. S4605. The sequence continues at coordinate 5,941 of NZ_QGSW01000049.1, read as the reverse complement.
GGTACCGCCGGAGGACCAACCGAACGACGCCGTCAGGGGTTACCGCCCGGCCGGACGACACCCGCCGACGATCCGCCAGGATCGAACACCCGTTCGACCCGACGTACCATTACCAGAACGGGCGTACGAGCGAGCGGCTTTTCCAGCCCGACACGCCGAGCCGAGGTCGTACAGATGTTTGAAAATGACCGATCTCACCTATACGGTCAGGAACAACCGGTCGCGGCACCCGCCGTACCGGCCAGCACAGCCCCGCCGCACGCACCACGAGCCGCCGAGGCACCCAGCGCCGACCAGGGAGGACGGACGTGACCGAGGACCGGGCCAGCCGGCCCAAGAGCCCGCAGCAGATCACCGAGGCGGGCCCGCCGGCCACCCGACGCCGGGCCGCCGCGCGCGGCCGGGCCGGGCAGCCCGCCGTGCGCCCGGTCACCCCGGTGGTCAGCGCATTCCCCGACCCGGCGACGGTCGACCTGACCGCCCGGCAGCGGCGGATCCTGGAGTTCATCCGCACCTGGGTGGACCGGCACGGCTACCCGCCGAGCGTGCGTGAGATCGGCGAGGCGGTCGGCCTGGTCTCCCCGTCCAGCGTCGCCTACCAGCTCAAGGAGCTGGAGAAGAAGGGCTTCCTGCGCCGCGACCCGAACCGGCCGCGGGCGGTGGACGTCCGCGCCCCGAGCGACGTCGTCGACGACGAGCTGGCCCGCTCGCAGCGCCCCGCCCCGGCGTACGTGCCGATGCTGGGCCGGATCGCCGCCGGTGGCCCGATCCTGGCCGAGCAGGCGGTGGAGGACGTCTTCCCGCTCCCCCGCGAGCTGGTGGGTGAGGGCGAGGTCTTCATGCTCCAGGTCAAGGGCGACTCGATGCTCGACGCGGCGATCTGCGACGGCGACTGGGTGGTGGTCCGGCAGCAGCCGACCGCCGAGGCCGGCGACATCGTCGCCGCCATGCTCGACGGCGAGGCGACCGTAAAGACCTACCGCCGGCGCGACGGCCACGTCTGGCTGATGCCGCAGAACCCGGCGTTCGACCCGATCCCGGGCGACGACGCCACCATCATGGGCCGGGTCGTCGCGGTGCTGCGCCGCATCTGACGCGTGCCCGCCGGGTGGCCGCCGGTCGGCGGTCACCCGGACCGGCCAGCCCCGAACGGTGCGGTCAGCCGGCCACCTGTCGGGCGGTCAGTACCGGTCGCCCCGGTAGCCCCGGCCGGGCACCTGCCCGTACGAGCCGCGCCCGTCGTCGTAGCCGCCGTCGCGGCGACGCCCCGGCCGCTGACCCCGGGGGTCCTGCTCCGGGCCGCCCCGACGCGGCGGCTCCGCCCGGCCACCACCGCCGTACCCGCCGCCACCGGGCTGGCCGCCGTAGACGCCGCCACCGCCGGCGGGCCGGCCGTTGGGGCGACCGCCACCGTAGACGCCACCGTCGGCCGGGCGGCCGCCACCGTAGACGCCACCGCTACCGCCCCCCGGGGGGCGACCACCGGCACCGCCGCCCGCCGGGCGGCCACCGCCGTAGACGCCGCCACCGGCCGGCGCGCCACCACGGGCACCACCGCCGCCGTAGACCCCGCCGCCGGGCGCTCCCCCATAGACGCCACCCCTGGCGGCGCCGGGCTCGGGGAAGTTGTCGTCCGGCCGGCCCCGCCGGTTGTCCCGCAGGTCGTCGTCGAGGTCGCGGCCGTCCGCGTCGTCACCGGACGACCCGGCACCGCGCTTGCGGGCCCGCAGGATGCCGACGATGCCGGCGCCGACCAGCAGTGCGCCGATCACCCCGACCGCCGCGATCAGGTAGGTGATGTCCTGCAGCGACAGCGAGTCGAACCAGGACAGCGAGGCCTTCTTCTGCTGTGCGTCCTCCTCGCCGGCCACCGGCTTCGCGCCCTCCGTGGAGGGGGTGTAGCTGAGGATGTCGACCGGCTCGTCCTCCTCCATCTGCCCGCCGTCGGAGACGGTGAGGAAGGACTTGCCGTCCGGGGTGTAGGCGATCGCCTCGCCGAACGGATCGGCGAGCGCGGTGACCTTGGGTGTGCCGGTGGTCACCGCGGCCAGGACGTCGCCGTTGGCCACGTCGTACTCGAAGGCGTCGGCGTACGTGCGCAGCACCACCCGGGTGCCGTCCGGCGACCGGGCGGCACCGGTGATCGCGACCCGGCCGAAGGTGTTGAACGGATTCTCCGTGGTGGTCTTCGGCAGGTCGATCTCGCCGACCTGCTTCATCGGCACCGGGTCGGTGTCGCCGGTCTTGAGCTTCCCGTCCGGGGTGAACACCTTCGCCTTGCCGCTGGTCACCTTCGTGATGATCAACGGGCTGCCGTCGGAGTTGATCAGCAGCGCCTCGGCGTCGTGGTGCTTGCCCTCCGGGTACGACAGCCGGTGCAGCTGCGGCTTCTTGGCGCCGCTGATCGGCATGCTCCACACCGCGACCCGGTCCCGCCGGTTCTTGCTGGTGACGTTGTCACCGGTGTCGGCGATCCAGAGCGTCTTGCCGTCCGGCGAGACCGCCAGGTCCTCGGTGTCGAACGGACCGCCGCCGGAGTAGCTGACGTTCTTGGTGACCTCGCACTTGCTGTCGAGGAAGAAGACGCGCTTACGGCTCTCGACGTCGGTGCCGTCGTTGATCACGATGAAGCCGCTCCTGGTGGCCACCAGGCCGGAGAGCTCGCGCAGCCGCTCGTCGCCCACCGTGCACCGCTTCTTGCCCGGAGCGGCCGCGGACGGGAGCGCGGCGCCGGCGGGCGCCGCCAGGGCGGCTCCGCCGGACGCCACGGTCACCCCGAGCAGACCGAGGGCAACCATGATCGACGAGACAGCGCGGCGCATGGGGCCAGTGTCGCATGCCCCGCGTTTCGCGCGGGTGACGCCGGGACGCCTCACCGGGCGCCGGCGACCGCCTGCCCCTCCTCCGCCCGGAACGGTGCCAGCTCGGCGGCGAGGCTCTCGCCCACCCGTACGTGCAGCAGGGTGCCCTCCGGCAGGTGGGCCGTGCTGAGCACCTCGCCCTGCCGGTGGACCCGGGCGACCAGGTCACCCCGGTCGTACGGGAGCACCGCCCGGACCTCCACCGCGGGGCGGGGCAGCCGCGCCTCGATCGCCTCGCGCAGCCCGTCGATGCCGCGCCCGCTGTGCGCCGAGACGAAGGTCGCCTCCGGCCAGAGCCGCTTCAACCGCAGCAGCGTCTCCTCGTCGGCCGCGTCGGTCTTGTTCACCACCAGCAACTCCGGCAGCCGGTCGGCGCCCACCTCGGCGAGCACCTCACGGACCGCCCGGACCTGCTCCTCCGGATCCGGGTGGGTGCCGTCGACGACGTGCACCACCAGGTCGGCGTCGGCGACCTCCTCGAGCGTCGAGCGGAACGCCTCGACGATCTGGTGCGGCAGGTGCCGGACGAAGCCCACCGTGTCGGAGAGGGTGTAGAGCCGCCCGTCGGTCGTGGTGGCCCGGCGGGTGGTCGGGTCGAGGGTGGCGAAGAGCGCGTTCTCCACCAGCACGCCCGCTCCGGTCAGCCGGTTCAGCAGGCTCGACTTGCCGGCGTTGGTGTAGCCGGCGATGGCCACCGCGGGGACCGAGTTGCGGGCACGGCGGGCGCGCTTGGTCTGCCGAACCGTCCGCATGCCCTTGATCTCCCGGCGCAGCCGGGCGATCCGGTGCCGGATCCGGCGCCGGTCGGTCTCCAGCTTGGTCTCACCGGGACCACGCAGGCCCACGCCGCCGCCGGCACCGCCGCCGCGACCGCTACCACCGGTCTGCCGGGACAGCGTCTCGCCCCAACCGCGCAGCCGGGGCAGCAGGTATTCCAGCTGGGCCAGCTCGACCTGAGCCTTACCTTCCTTGCTCTTGGCGTGCTGGGCGAAGATGTCGAGGATCAGCGCCGTCCGGTCGACCACCTTGACCTTGGTGCGCTGCTCCAGGTTGCGCAGCTGGGACGGGGACAGCTCACCGTCGCAGATCACCGTGTCGGCGCCGCTGGCGAGGACCACCGAGCCGAGGTCGTCGACCTTGCCCCGGCCGATGTAGGTGGCCGGGTCGGGCCGGTTGCGCCGCTGGATCAGCCCCTCCAGCACCTGCGAGCCGGCGGTCTCGGCCAGCGCGGCCAGCTCGGTGAGGGAGTTCTCGGCGTCGATCTGGGTGCCCTCGGTCCAGACGCCCACCAGGACGACCCGCTCCAGCCGGAGCTGGCGGTACTCGACCTCGGTGACGTCGGTCAGCTCGGTGGAGAGGCCGGGGACCCGCCGCAGCGCCTGCCGCTCCGACAGCTCGAACTCACCGGTGGTGGCGTCGAGCTCGTCGTCGTCGAGGGGAACGTAGGTCTCCTGGTCTCGCAAGCTGTTCTCCTGTCCGTTCTGTCAGGTACCGAGCAATCCTGACATGTAGCAACGCCGGACGCACCTGCTATATGCCCGGTGGCGTACCGGCCGGTAGTGGGGTCGGATGCCGGCCGACCTGCGCGAGCGAGTAGAAATGCGGGGCGACACCCGTTCAGTGCTGACGGAGGGAAACCCGTGGCCATCACCCGACTTCCGAGTGCGGGGTTCTCGATCACCATCCGGATCGCCGTACCCGCCGACGCCTCGTCGATCGGCCGGCTGACCACCTCCGTCGGAGAGGCCGGGGCGATCGTCACCGCGCTGGACGTCGTCGACTCCGACCCGACCCACGTGATCGTCGACCTCACCTGTGACACCGCCGACGCCGGCCACGCCGACCAGGTGGTCGAGGCGCTGACCGGGCTGGACGGGGTGGACGTGCGGAAGGTGTCCGACCGCACCTTCCTGCTGCACCTGGGCGGCAAGATCGAGGTGAGCTCGAAGGTCGCGCTGCGTACCCGCGACGAGCTGTCCCGGGCGTACACCCCGGGGGTGGCCCGGGTCTGCCAGGCGATCGCGGAGAACCCGGCCGACGCCCGCCGGCTGACCATCAAGCGGAACACCGTGGCCGTGGTCAGCGACGGCTCGGCGGTGCTGGGCCTGGGCAACCTCGGCCCGGCCGCGTCGCTGCCGGTGATGGAGGGCAAGGCGGCGCTGTTCAAGCGCTTCGGCGGGGTGGACGCCTGGCCGGTGGTGCTCGACACCCAGGACACCGACGAGATCGTGTCGATCGTCAAGGCCATCGCCCCGGCGTACGGCGGGATCAACCTGGAGGACATCGCCGCGCCGCGCTGCTTCGAGATCGAGGCCCGGCTGCGCGAGGCGCTGGACATCCCGGTCTTCCACGACGACCAGCACGGCACCGCGATCTGCGTGCTGGCCGCGCTGACCAACGCGCTGCGGGTGGTGGGCAAGCAGCTCGCGGACGTCCGGGTGGTGGTCTCCGGCGCCGGCGCGGCGGGCACCGCGATCATGAAGCTGCTGCTGCGCCAGGGCGTGGGCGACATCATCGCGTACGACCGGCAGGGCGCCCTGCACCGCGGCCAGGCCGACCTCAACCCGGCCTGGCAGTGGCTGGCCGAGCACACCAACAAGGAGAACTACGGGGGCGACCTGCCCGGGGCGATCCGGGGTGCGGACGTCTTCATCGGGGTGAGCGCGCCCAACCTGCTCACCGGTGAGGACATCGCCGCGATGGCCAAGGACGCGATCGTCTTCGCGCTGGCCAACCCCGACCCGGAGGTCGACCCGCGGGAGGCCCGCAAGCACGCCGCGGTGGTCGCCACCGGCCGCTCGGACCAGCCGAACCAGATCAACAACGTGCTCGCCTTCCCCGGTGTCTTCCGGGGCATGCTCGACGCGCACGCCGAGGAGTTCACCGAGGAGATGGCGATCGCCGCCGCCCAGGCGATCGCCGACGTGGTCGGCGAGGACAAGATCAACCCGACGGTGATCGTGCCCAGCGTCTTCGACTCGCGGGTCGCACCCGCGGTGGCCGCGGCCGTCCGGGCCGCCGCGCAGAACCCGTCGCCGGCCCCGGCCGCCGACCCCGGCCCCGCCGACCTTCCCGAGATC
>NZ_QGSW01000407.1:0-15809 GCF_003176715.1 Micromonospora sp. S4605 | reverse complement strand
TGTCCGGGGTGTGGGGGAGGGTTAGGTTACCGATCGGTAGCGGTGACGGGCGATGGGATGGGCATGACGGATCTGTTCTCGGTCGACGGCAAGACGGTCCTGGTCACCGGTGGCTCGCGGGGGATCGGCCTGATGATCGCCCAGGGCTTCGTCCGGGCCGGTGCGCGCGTGATCATCTCGTCCCGCAAGGCCGACGTCTGCGAGCAGGTGGCCAAGGAGCTCTCCGCCGAGGGGCGCTGCGAGGCGATCCCCGCCGACCTGAGCCACGAAGCCGGCGCCGAGGGGCTCGCGGCGGCGGTCCGGGAGCGGGTCGACCGGCTCGACGTGCTGGTCAACAACGCCGGCGCGACCTGGGGCGCGCCGCTGGAGGCGTACCCGGAGAGCGCGTTCGACAAGCTCTGGGCGGTCAACGTGAAGGCCGTCTTCCGGCTCACCACCGCGCTGCTGCCCGCGCTGCGGGCCTCCGCCAGCGCCGACGACCCGGCCCGGGTGATCAACATCGGCTCGATCGACGGCATCCGGGTGCCCTGGATGGAGGTGTACGCGTACTCCGCCACCAAGGCCGCCGTGCACATGCTCACCCGCAGCCTGGCCCACCAGCTGGCCGGCGAGCAGATCACCGTGAACGCGATCGCGCCGGGGCCGTTCGAGAGCAAGATGATGGCGTTCGCGCTGGACGACCCGGAGTCGCGGGCGGCCATCGAGTCGCAGGTGCCGCTGGGCCGCATCGGCCGGCCGGAGGACATGGCGGGCACCGCGATCTACCTGTCGTCGCGGGCGGGGGCATACCTGACCGGCGCGGTGATTCCGGTGGACGGGGGCATCACCACCCACGGCTGAGCCCGCCCGCGGCGGTGGGCTGCCCGCGTACGGCCGGGTAGCCGGAACCGCGCGGACTCGGCAGATCCGCGCGGCCCCGGCTGGCCGGTTGTTCCGGTTTCAGCGACCGGCGAGCAGCCGGTTCACCGCGGTGTCGACGTCCAGGTGCTCGGCCTCGCGGCCGCGCGGGACGACGACGTAGGTCCGCCGCAGGAAGCGCACCAGGACGCTGCGCGGCACCTCGAACAGGGCGTTGCCGTCGGGCGACGACAGCGCCAGCGCGACGAAGTCGCCGCGCGGGGTGGCCCAGGGCCAGACCCGCACGTCGCCGATGCCGGCTGGCTCGTCGAGGCCGGTGACCAGCAGTTCGCGGGCGAAGGACCAGCTCACCGCCTCGCCGCCGGCCGATTCGGCGTGGAACAGGACATGGACCGCATACGGGTCAGCAGGGTCGTAGCGCAGGCTGGCACGCACCGGCAAGGCGGTGGCGTCAGGCGCGACGAGCCTTAGCGACGTCTCGACCTCTACGGTCGTCGGTCGGATGACACTCATGGACGTTCTCCCCCCGGCACCGCTGCGGAACGCGCGTGTCCCGCTTTTTCCCATACTCAGGTGCTACTCCTGGCTACGCTCCGCCATACGCTGACTTCACCCAGTGGTGGGAAGGGGGTCGGAAGAGCCGTCAGAATGTGAAAATTCATGTAGGATTTCCGGTTCTGCCCAGTGCGTGATCCCGCCCGGCATCGGGTGGTTCAGTCGTCGACTTACTCCGGTAACGTCCAGTCGTCGGAAGGGGTGACGGTTCCGCGCGACACTGGGGGTGGAAATGGTCACGAAACGATCCTCAGTGGATCCGATGGCCGCGTCGCGGCCGCCGAACGTCGCGGTCCGAGCAGCCGAACAGCGGGGGTACGGGGTGCCGATGGAACAGCACGACCGGCACGGTCGGCCGGAGGCCGGGCGCGGGGCGTCCGAGCGCACCGGCGGCACCGCCGTGGCCGACCGGCGGCCCCGGCCGCGCTGGCGGGAGCGGGTCAGCATGACGCTGGATCTGATCCGCGCCAACCCCACCGGGCGGGTCGCCCTCAAGATCTTCATCGCCATCGCCGGCGCCCTCGTGGTGACCATCGGCGTCGCCCTCATCCCGCTGCCCGGGCCGGGCTGGCTGCTGGTGATCGCCGGGCTGGGCATCTGGGCCGTGGAGTTCCACTGGGCCCGCCGGCTGCTCGGCTTCACCCGCCGGCACGTCCACGGGTGGACGCAGTGGGTGAAGCGGCAGTCACTCGGCGTACGGTTCGTGCTCGGCTCCGTCGGCCTGGTCTTCGTCGGCACGGTGGTCTGGCTGTCGCTCAAGTACAGCCTCGGCATCGACGTGGTCGCCCGGGCGCTGCACTACCTCGCGACGCACTGACCCCGGATTCGCGGGGACGGCAGCCGATCAGGTACAGTCATCCGCGCTGAGGGCGATTAGCTCAGCGGGAGAGCGCTTCGTTCACACCGAAGAGGTCACTGGTTCGATCCCAGTATCGCCCACGCAGGTAGAAGGCCATTCCCATTCATTGGGGGTGGCCTTTTTGCTGCCCGTACAGCAGCGAAGTACAGCAACGGCCAGCAGGGAGAGTGACGCGCCCAACCGGTCGCAGGCGACGCGGGTAGTTATGGCGGGGCGGGGATCGAGCAGCCCGGCGGCCGGTCCGCGATGCTACTTTGCCGGCCGTGAATGACTACCTGCGCGCCGTCGACTGGGAATCGCTGCAAGGCCCGTACGGACCGGCCTCGGAGGTGCCGACGCTGTTGCAGACACTTCGATCTCAGGACTCGGCGGCGCGAGCCGAGGCGGAAGAACAACTTGAGGACCATCTTCAGGACCAGGGCTTGGTGGAGGAGCCGGCCGCCGCCGCAGCGCCGTATCTGATCGATCTGCTTGCCGACCAAGAGGCACCGGATCGGCTGGTGGCCTACCGCCTCCTGCGGATGATTCTCGATTGCGTCGAGCTGTACGAGTCACCGAGGCCGGCGTCCGACGTTCCAAGTCTCAACGAACTCGCATCGCAGCGCTCGGACTGGTGGTTGTCCAGGTCGCCCGAGTGGCGCAGGCATGGCGGATACCAACGCCCGGTAACCGCTGCCGGCCACGCCGCGGCGTATGAGGCAGTGCAGGCCGGTGTCCCCACGTACCTGCAGGTCCTGCAGGATCCCGACCCGAACCTCCGACTCGGGATGGCGCATCTGCTCGCCGCCTTCCCGCAGGAGTGGGCAACCATCTCACCCGTCCTGGCCCAACGGCTCGCAGTAGAGACGGACCCCGCCGTAGCCGCGAAGATGTGCATCGCGGCCGGACTCGCCGGCCAACCCTCCAACGGCGCCATCCTGGATGCGGTACGCCAATGGCGTGGCAACGCTGACCGACTTCTTCACCGGGCGGCGCTGATCGGACTGGTGCGGCTCCTCCCGGCACCCGACACGGCGCTTCTGGCCGAACTCGCCGACTGCCTGATGGACCCGGTTGAGGATTGGGAGTCACAGGCCGGCGTACTGGTCAATGCCACCGCCTCGGCCCTCGGCGGTCTCACCACGAACTCGGTGCCACAGCTCGCTGGACTGCTGCTGGAGCGGATGCGGGTTCCAGACCCGCACCGTCATGACTTCCTGGCGCTGCGGTTATTGCTCGGCTTGGCCTTTCCCGGCGGTCCGCTTCCGGACGGCGCTGCATTCGATGATCTCTCACCTCTGCAGCAGGAGGTCGTTCGCGTCGTCATTGATGCCGGCCTGCTGAGGCAGGGACCGATGATGCCGCGAGCCATTGGAGAGTGCAATCTCCCCAATAGAGAGGAAGCTCTCGCGGCCTGGTGTGCCGGACAGCCTCGCAGCGCGACCTGACCGTAGCGAACGGTTGCAGCATCACCCGTCGAGGACATCCCCGAGGCGCTTGAGCGCTTCGCGCGTCGCCTTGGACGAGACCTGCGTGTAGATCTCCATCGTCACGGAGAAGCGGGCGTGCCGGAGCACCTGCATGGCGATTCGCGGGTGGACGTCGAGGTCGGCCAGGAGTGTGGCGCAGGTTCGCCTAGCGTCGTGGACGGTGATCGGTGTGACCTTCGCCTTCTCGCATCTCGCCTGCCAGGAGCGTTGGAAGTTGCGCGGTTCGATGGGTGTGCCATAGCGGGTGGTGAATACAAGTCCGGTTTCGTGCCATGCCTTGCCGGCGGCTGCTCGTGCCTCGTCGCGCTGTTCGCATCGCAGCTTGAGCGCCGTCAGGCAGATGTCGGGTAGGGGGAGGGTGGCGTCGGACGCCTGGGTCTTGGTGTCGCGGTGCAGGAGCTGCCCGCGTACGCGTTGGAGTTGGCGCCCGATGGTCAGCTCTCCGGCGTCGAGGTCGACGTCCGCCCACGTGAGCCCGAGCGCTTCCCCCTTGCGCAGGCCGGTGACGAGGACCAGGGCGTAGGCGGCGTAGAGCGGGTCCTCGTCGGCGCGGGCGGACTCCAGGAACCTACGGGCCTCGTCGCTCGACCACGACTTCCCCCGTCGCCGGCGGACGGTGGCGAGGGTGACCGGCACGGCAGGGTTCTTGGCGATCAGGTCTTCGGCCTGTGCGTGGGTGAGGGCGGCCCGCAGCGCGGCCCGGATGTCGCTGACCGTCCGGGTGGATGGGACGGCCTGGCAGCAGCGGCCGACCGCGCAGCAGCGCCGCTTGTGCTTCGGCCGGGCGGCATCCTTGCCCTGGGCGCAGCACTGGCAGGTCCGAGCCACCTGGTTGATCCACGTCTGCACGTCTCTCGACTGGAGCCGGTCGAGCCGCTTGGTCCCGAGGCCCGGGGCGATGTAGCGGCGGACGAACGTCTCGTAGGTGGCGTAGGTCAACGGTGCCCGGTTGGGCTGGATGATCTCGGCCAGCCACCAGGTGAGGAAGCTGCCGACCGTCGGGACGCTGGTCGCCACCGGCCCGGCCTTGGCCTGCTGATGCAGCTTGATCCACTTGTCGTGGACGGCCTCGCGGGTCTTGCCGTAGACGTATTTGCGGGTGCGTTTGCCGTCGGGTTTGGTGACCCAGACGTAGGCGGCGTAGCCGTTGCGGTAGGGGAAGATGGAGCCTTCGCCGTTGGCTCGTGCGCGTGCGGGCATCAGGCGGCCTCCTGGCGTTCGACCTGTTCGCGGATGTAGTCGTCGACCCATTCGGGGAGGATGCGGCGGTACTTGCCGTCCTTGATGGAGCGCAGCTCGCCGGTGGCGATCTTCATCTTGACCTTGGAGATGCCGAAGCCGAGCAGGACGGCGACCTCGGCGGGGGAGTACCAGCGGGGGCGGAGGTCGTGGGTCATGCGGCGGCCTCGGCGAGCCAGGCTTCGTGGGCCAGTTCTTCCCGGCCGATGCGTGTGCTCTCGCGTCGCTGCCGGGCGGCGGTGTTGGCGAGCAGGGCGTCGCCGTCGGTGAGCCAGCCGGAGCCGATGTAGGTGAGGGTGCCGACGGTGATGGTGTCGGCCGGGTCGTCGTCCTCGATGCGGCGGTGGGTGGCACGGTTGTCGCGGAGCTGGCCGAAGGTGACCGAGTAACGGCGGGCCTTGGTGAGAAAGTGGCCGCCGAAGCCGAGCATGTGCGCCCAACGGCGCAGCCCGGCGTAGGCGTTCGGTTTGGTGTCAAGGCTGCCTTGACGGTCGTCGGCGGTTGCGGCGCCGCTGGTCATGGCGTCGTGGATGGGGCGGCCGAGCCGCCAGCAGGCGTCGATGAGGCGGGCGAGGTGGTCGCCTTCGGGGTCGGCGTAGTCGTCGATGGTGGCGGGGGTGAGTCGGGTGAAGGAGTGGCCGGTGGCTTCGGTTGCCTTGGTGGCGTACTTGGCGAGGTAGGCGGCGACCTTGCCGTCGGTCAGCTCGCCGCCAGCGGTGTTGATGCGCCGGACGTCGACCTGCTCGCCCCAAGCGACCACCCAGCCGCGTTGCTGGTCTTCGCGCGGAGGCGTGGTGACGGTGATCTGGCGAGCAGCGGCGTGGACGGCTGCCTCCAAATCGTCGACGGTGATGCCGGCCGGTGGCGGCACGAGGGCGTCCGGGGCGTCGGGGTCGACGCCGTCGAGGCGCAGCAGGACGTGGAAATGAACGGCGGCGCGGCGCTGCATCTCGGCGACCTTGCCGTGGGACACCCGCACGGGCGGTACCCAGCGGACCTTGCCGGAGGCGGTGACGACTCGGACGAGGGGGATGCCGCGTCGGCGGCAGAGCGCGGCGAGGTGGCGTTCGATGGCCTGCTTGGTGCGCCGCCACAACTCGCCTGAGAAGTAGTTCCAGACGACCTGGTGGGCGTGGTCGTAGCAGTCCAGGCACAGCGGCTGCCCGAGCCGCGGATCGTCGGTGTCGTGGCGGGCGTGGCACACCGCGGGCTGCCCGTGCTGGCAGGTGCCGGCGGTGCTGCGGGCACGGCAGGGAGCCGAACGGCAGTCGCAGCGCTGGCGGGTGGCGCAGGTGTGGCGGGGGATGTGCCGGTGGTGGACCGCGCCGAAGGAGGGGGCGGTGAAGGTGGCGAAGACGACCGGGTGGCGGCCGACCGAGGCGGGCACGCCCTTGCCGCCGGTCAGGCCGCAGCGCACCACTCGGTAGGCGTCTCCGGCGTAGACCCAGGCGCAGTCGGGGCACCGGGTTTCGCGGCGGTTGCCGCACGCCTTGTAGAGCGTCTGGTCGGGCAGCTCGTCGGTGTGCTGCTCGCCCAGAATCCGGCCGGTGTCTCGCTCGACAGCGGCGAGGGTGCCGGCAAGGCGGATCGGGCGGGCGCAGCCGCCGGCGGGGCGGGTGTGCTCCAGCCAGCCGGAGAACTCCGGCATGACGGCGCGGTGCAGGACTTGGGCGTCACGGCCGGCGGCGACGCCGGGCCGGTACAGGTCGAGCGGGGTGGACAGGACTTCCTCCTCGGGCAGGTGGCAGGGACGGGAGACGAAGCACCACCAGCCGTGAACGTCTGTCCGATGGTGGTGTTCGTCGTGTCTCCTGGCACCGCCGGGAGGGCGGCTGACGCCGGAGGGCGGATTCGTGGTGATGCCACGTTCCGCCGATGGGTGATGTCCTTTCGCGTTCGCCGATGTCATGGAGTCGGCACGGGTGGGGAGCCTGGGATGTCGGCATCCGGCGGGTTGCCGCAGGCTGTCCCCACCCGTGGGGTGTGCGAATCCGGGCCAACGTGGACGGAGGAAAGGCCGTGCTGGGCCGCTCAGCGGATTCGGAAGACCGGCATGGTGGCCGGTGCGGGCGAGAGCCGGCGGGACGTGGCCCACATCAGCGGCAGGAAGGCCGCTCGGTATCTCCGACGTCGAGTCCAGCCATCCGGCAGGAAGGCCGCGCTGGCGTGCTCGACGAGCGCAAGAGTAGCACCGGGTGCCGACACGTCAACCCGCCGTGACTCGCGAGGCTGTGACGGGACGGCCGGCTGTCGGCGCCGGTGTGGGAGGACTTTCTGTACGTCTATCAAGGCGGCCCGCAACGGGCCGCACGCGCCGCCGCCTGGGCGCGCGTCCGACGCTCCGCTGTCGCTCCACGCCGGCCACGCAACACGCCCGGCGGCTGGCGCGGAGAGCGGAGAGCCCAGGGGCCGCCGCAGACGGTAGCGCCGAGAGTGGTTGAGGTTGCGGGCCGGCAGCCGGCCGCGCCGCGCCCGAGCGACGCGGCGCAGGAGAGGGCACGCTGGATCCGCGCGGCGGGTCGCACCGGTCGCCCGGTTGCGGTCACTGCGCCTCCGGCGGGGGCGCAACGACTCCAGGATGGCAGGGGCTCCGTACGCGCGTCGCGGTCCGTGGGTGGTTGCGCAGGGCCATCCCGCCAGCCGACGACCCGGGCAAGCCGAGCAGACCACCGCCCGGCCCGCCAGCGTCCGTACGTGCGTCAAGGTTCGCTTGACGTGGCGGACCGGGCGGCGGCCCGCTCCCCAGAGGGCGGGTCGACGGCATACGGGATGGAGAGGCATTGGTGATCATGGGGTGCGGCAGCAACTCGAAGCCGAAAGACCCATCACTTCTGGTCGCAATCAGTCACGCGGCCCCGACGAACGGATAATGCGAAGGGCCCGCAGATCATCCCACAGCCATTCTATGGCAATACGCGTCGCTGGTAGCCGTCCAAATATGCTCAACACACCATGACTGCTAGTATGACCGATCCATGCAGCAGTCTCGGATCGATAGGCGTGGACAAGAGAGGCAAATCTTCGATTCTTCTCTTCGAACTCTTCCGCCCTCCGCGTCTGCGTCCCTTCAACAGGCACGAGTTTGACACGACTAGGTTCGCCTGGCGGCAACGGCCACAGCTCATAATCTATCCCAGCAACCTCCATGCCTCCATTCCGGTCGACTTCTACATTCCCCTCCAATGCAATCGGAAGCATCGCCCCCAGTCCGAGTGTTGGCGCAAGCTTCGGCATCCATTTCTCCACCAGCTGCTGGTACCCGTCGAGAGCGGCTTCATATACTCGCTGACTCCTCTCCGCTAAACGATCGAGGCTATAAGAACTCCAAACCCAGCTTCCGCCGCCATCGGTGTCTGGCCCTGGCCACGGGGAACGAAAAACCTGAGACGGATCAGCATCGCGGATAAGGCCCCTCAAGGCTTCTAGTTCCCCCACGGTAACGAATCTACGATCAAGATGGAACTCTTGAATGTTTTCCGTTGTGAGCAACTCAGCGAGAGAATCAATACTCCGACGTGTGAGCTTTGCTGCCATCTCATAATCTTGACGGCGAATGGCGCTCTTGGCAGCGGACGGTGCAAGGCTGTAAATCAGATCCCATTCAGCCTCCACACCAAGCGCCTGCACCCCAGGGTTCCAACGAAGGTGACTGAGGTGACGCTCCACCATTTTCCCAAACCGGTCGAGCGTGAACCGCCACGGCCATGTCGGATGCGAAGCTTCTCTCCAAGCGCCTCGGAAAAACCAGCCCGGCTCGGCAGCTGCAAGAATATCGCGTGACCGCGCAATTTCTGCCTCGCTCGGCTCCGCTGTCCCTGACCAGCCCGCCACATACAGTCCGGACGAGGGTGACGATCGCACAATGATTCGGACCCGCCTGCCTTCGTATCCGTCGAGAACACCACGAACCCTTGCCACCTCGGAGAAGGACGCTGCCCACGTCTTGAATGCGGTCGTCATGCGGGACGACAGTTCGGAGTCGGGCGGCAATGGTGAAGTTGACTCCCCGGCTGGGAGCATAGCCAACCCGTTATCTGCGACGTTTTCCCCGACCAGCCATGCGGCAGCACCGGGAAACGTGGACGCAAGCTGGGCGACCAGAGCTGCCACTTGGCTCCAGCTTCCGATCGTCACCGCCAACGCCCACGCTGGTCGCCACCGCTCCCAGGCGGAAAGCGAGCGAGTATGCTCAATCGCATCTATCTCATTCCGCAACAGCGCGAGAGCTGCAAAATACTGTTCAATTACCGGGGCTGCGAAGCCAATACTTCCAGAGCGAGCAACGACTAGTCGTGTAGATATTAACGATTCTCGGATGGCGATAGACCCCACCTCCGTTTCGGGTATCCACCCACCATGCGTCATCGTTTGTTTCGCAAGATCCCGCAATTTCGCAAAGACGGCCTCATTGGTTGCCGTGTCTCGCCGAAGGACGTCCTCGACCAGTGCGCTGAGAAGACCCGCTGAGGTGGTCGGCCTGGGGTGGCCGGCGCCAAAATACCGGGCCGCTAGAATAGCGAAGAGTGGGCGACGGATCAGGGGACGAAGCTGGCTGGGTAGGCTCCAGATTCGCACCTCATGACCGGCAGCAGCTTCCATTACTGACTCGGCAGCATCCTCGGTTAACTCTGGGAGATGCACTTCATCGCGCCAGCTGATATAGCCCGGCCGCGACAGTAGGACAATCAATGATTCGGGGCTTGAACCATAAAACAGGCGAGCGTCACGCAGAAGGCCGTTTGCGATGTCACGAGGCAGTTCGTCGCAGCCATCGACGATCAGAGTGTACGCGGCGACCGGCAGCCCTTTGGCCGCCTCCAACACCTTGGTTTCAAGCGGTGTGTCGGCCAGAGTTCGCGCGTCTATCAATACAGGCCAGCGCGCAGTTTCGGTACTAAACGCTTCCTGAATATTCCGCCGCATTTTTACGTCAGCGTATGTGGACTTGCCAATCCCCAATGCGCCCGTAATGAGCACGACTCCGCGGTGTGGAACCTCTGGAGGCTCCGGAGATGTCATCGCAATCTCTAGGAGACGGTCTACTGCCTCTTCTGTTATCTGCAATGCTTGCCATCGTTCACGAAGTCGTATCTGAACCTGCTTGTCGAGATCCATCAAGACTTCTAAACGATTCGGAAGCGCGGCCGCCGCCTGTTCCTTCTCCTCCGACGGCTCTAGGACTGGAATGAGGACTTGGGCTGCCCCCTGGATAATGAGCGCAAAGACTAAGCCCACGACAGCACTGGTGCCTACCGGCGCTGATGTTGCAATGTTTGTCCACACAGCCGCTGACGCTGACGCCGCGACGGTGACGAGGGCAGCAGCTATTTGCCATTGACGTCGAGACACGTGATCGCCTATCGGTTGTACAGCAACTGTCGGACGCTACCAGCAGACCTGCCGATTCGTTAGGGCCGCCGGCGTCCAGTCAACTCCGCCCGAAGGTATGCCACCTTGGACAAGACCAGCGCCGCCAGCTTGACGGTGCAGGCCATCGGGCAAGCTTGAGCGGTGGATGTGGAGACGGCAGCTCACGTGGCCGTGCTGGTTGCCTGGGGGGTAAGGAGTCCGAGGCCGTCCCGTGACGAGAGGATCGGGATATGGGTCAGCTTGAGGACTCCAGCTTCAACGCGACCTGTAGCCGGTCGGCTATTTCACTGCTCCCACGACCAGGCGGGCAGGCAGCCAGGTACCGCTGCAACACCGCAACTTCGGCGGCGTAGTTCTTCCGGCGTCGAATAACGATCGCAGCACGCTTGGTCCAACCGGGCGGTGGCTCAACGCCCTTGATCTTCGCGGCACGCTCCGCAGCGTCGATGATCTCCAACAGCAGCGGCAGAGCTTCGTCGTCGCGGCCTTGGCTGCGCAGGTCGTCGAGGACCGGCCCCCACTCCACATAGTGACGACCACGGACGAAGCCGGCCTGCTCAGCGGCTTCACGGGCACGGCGGCCCTGCTCCACACTGGCAAGCAAGGCGTCAGACTCTGCCCGATTGGACTGCGAGCGCCGATTGAGAAATCCCATGCCGGGAGACAGTACCGAGCGTGGGGGCGGGCGGTACAGCTTGAAGAGCAAAGCTCGCAGACGAAAGCACGAATGACTGAGCTGAGCTGCTTCAACGTCTGGCACCCCGGGCTGGGTGACCAACTGGGTGACGACCGGGGCGGCCGACGCCGGACGCCCACGGACGATTGTGGACTGTTCCGGCAGCTCACTCCGGCTGCTCGCCCAGTTCATCGGCGGGTGATCATTCTTTCACACCGAAGAGGTCACTGGTTCGATCCCAATATCGCCCACCATTGAACGTGATCATGCAGCCGACCTGCGCGTTGCGGTTCGCATGGTAGTCGTAGCGGTCGAATTGTATAGAGGCAAGACTATATTGCCTGGTATCGGCGGCGGCGACGCAACTGTCCTGACCCGCGGCCGCCGAGCGTCGCTTCGTGTGTTGAACTGGGAGGGTGGATACCCTTCGCATCGAGTTCTTGGAGGAAGCCGATCGCCCGGCGATGTGTCGGATGCTCGAGGAGTCGGGCGATGTAGCGCTCGACGTGCTGTTGCGCCACAGGCGTCCGAGCAGCCTCTATACGACGTTCGTGGCAGTGCGTGGTGACGCGATCGAGGGGATGCTGACCGGATCGTTTGATTCCAACGTCGCTGAGAGCGGGGCGTTCGAGTCGTACGAGTTGCCAGTCGCACCGCACGCCTTCCTTGATCGGATTCACGTGCACTCGGCGGTGCGGCACGCGGGTGTCGGCAGTGCCTTGATCTCGGCGTACGCAGCAGAAGCGGCCGAGCGTGGCTGCACCTTCGTCGCGGGCACGATTGACGTTTCATCGGATCCGACGGCGAGGATCATGTTCTTCAAGCAGTGCGGCTTCCGCGTCGTCGGCCAGGAGAACTTCGGTGCTCGGCCGGCCGATCTTCTCGGTGGGACGCCTGGACGCAGGCGTCCTGTCTAGGACCGCCTAGTCCTGAGACAGGCGACTCCGACGGCGGCCTCCGCGGTGACGGCCGCGACGATCTGCCGCACGATGTCCTGGCCGCCGCTGTTGGTGCGGCTGCCGATGGAGTGGCAGCGCGCCGATGCCGGTGACTGCGATAGCAGGGCTGGGAGTCGTTTGAGCCGGTGGGCCTGCTCGACGGCGACGTGCGAGACCCCCGGCTCGGTGGGCATGCGCAGTGCTGCAGGCACCCGACCGATGCTGCAGCCCGTGGACGACGCAATATGCTGCTGCCGGTGGACGACGATGGCGACCTCACACGTTGGGTAACGGCGTGGGCTCAGCGCTACCCCGCTCAGTACGACAAGGTGCTGGCTCCGCTTCACGGAGCGGCAGCTCTCGATCGCTCCGCATTGCTCATGGTCATCGACTGGAAGTTCGGCAACATGGCCCATCGCCGGGCACGAGCTCGGGCAGGTCTCGCCCAGGAACGGGACCAAGCCATCCTGGACATCACCGCTGCCGCCCGCGCGTGCGTTGACGACGGAGCAGCGATGAGCGTGATACAAGCGATCAGCCGGGTCGGCCCCGCCCTCGGCAGCGCACTCCTGATGACGATGGACCCGCTCCGATGGACTGTGCTCGACGGGCGTGCTGTTAAGTCCATCAGGGCCATCGGCCACAACGACGTGCCGCCGGGGTCCCAGGACCGGTCGACTTGGCTGCCTTACTTGTTCGCCTGCCGCGCCGTCAGCGACCGAACCGGCAAGTCCCTCCGCGACGTTGACCGAGCGCTGTATCAAGCCAACGGCGACCCCGACCTCCCACGGGACGAAACGGCGTCGGCTACGGGCCGCGACCAGCTGCCCGAGGTCACGGACGTGGACGAACCTCGCCGGACACAGCGCGCAGAGCTTACAAACGAGGGGTCGAGGCCGGGCCGGTGACTATAGGAAGGGTCTACTCAGCGACGAAGACGCCCACGCCTGGCAGGGTCTCGGTCATCCCCTTGATCCGTAGCACCTGCATGGCTCGGTCGATCACGGGCTCGGTAACGCTGTAATGCTCGATTAACTCGCGTCGGCTGGGCAGCTTGGAGCCCGGTGGAAACTCGCCGGACGCGATGCGTTCGGCCAGGTCGTCGGCGATCTGCTCGTAGCGGTAACGCGGTGGCACGGTGTTCCCCTCGGTTGGCAACACGAAGTAGACCACCTACATCAGCCCTTGACTACCCAACGGTACCTATGGGAGGTTGCCGAGGAGGTCGATTCCCCCCGGTTGGCGCTGTGGGCCGTCCTCGCCGGCGTGGATGTCCGGCGCATCCCCCGCGATCGGGCATCCACGCCTCCGGACACCTGCGGCACGAGGAGGCGGCAATGCGCCCTTCCAGTTCCCCACCTCGGCGGTTCGCGGCCCTGGCCGCTGTGGCGGGCCGATGAAGCGGGTGTCGTACGACGAGTACGTCCTGGCGGTAGCGCTCACCCTCGCCCGTCGCCATCGGCCCGTGTGGTCCTGGCGGCACTGGCGATGCATCTGCCGCTGCGGCGCGACCCTGCCGTGCCGAAGCCGCCACCGCATCCCTATCAACCGCGGCCAGTGGCCCAGCCAGGACGGCCCGCGATGACGACTCACCACCCGATCAAGCCGGCCTGGACATGCGGCGGCTGCGCAGGGGAGTGGCCCTGCCCGACCCGGCGGCGGGAGCTGCGAGCCGAGTACGACCGCGCGCCGGTCTCGCTGGCCCTCTATCTGGCCGCTCAGCTCGTTGACGCCGCCCAGGACCTGACCCACGTCCCCGCCGGCCACCTGCACCACCGCTTCCTCGGCTGGACCCGATGAGCATCCTGCGACCCGGCGACGAGAAGTTCCACTACAGCGACGGCTCCCACAAGTGGATCCCACCGGACCCGGACTACGACCAGGAGGTCTGGAACGAACAGGTCCGCCAGCACAAGCAAGGCCACCTGAGGAACGAGCGCCCGAAGGTGCGTATCCAGCGCCTCGCCTGATGCCAGCAGTACAGCAGCGAAGTACAGCAACCGTGCCAGTCGAACCGAGCCGAGAAGCGCGCCAGCAGCCCGTTTGACCTCGCATCGAGCCCGATCCGACCCGCTCGCCGAGAGTTCACACCGAAGAGGTCACTGGTTCGATCCCAGTATCGCCCACCGTAAATATTCGCAGGCAGCGAGCCCGTCACCGGAATCACCGGTAACGGGCTTTCGCGTTGTTGCCCCTTAAATTGGGAGCAGATTGGGAGCAGTAGCAACCGGCTCGCGATCCCCGTTACCCAGGAGCGGCCCGGCGTGCCGGTCGGGCGGCCGGGCGACGCGCGGGAGGTGGCCGCCGTGGCGGCGCTGCTCGCCTCGCCCGCCGCCGCGTACGTCACCGGCGCGTCCTGGCCGGTCGACGGCGGCATGTTGATGATGGGGCCGCAGGCCAACGCACTGACCTCGCACGACTGGCGGTCGGTCCAGGGATGACGTGACAGCCCCCCCCCCCGGCGGACGGGCCACCCCTGGACGGCACCGTCCGCGCCGGGCCGGGCGGGCACGGTCGCCGCCTCCCCGCGGCGGGTCGTCGCACATCCCCCGATGGCCGTCGGCGGGACCGTCCAATCTCGAATGCTTTAGTAGGGTCTCCCCGGCTAGATCAATTGGATCGGGAGACTTCGTTGCGGACAGTCAGCAGGAGAACGTTCGGAAAGCTCGTCGGCGCGGCCGGCGCCGCTGGTGCCGCCGGTGCCGGTGCCGGCACACTGCTCGCCACGCCGGCGTACGCGGCGGACGGGTGGGTCGCCACCGGCACCGCGGTGGTGGCGCTGAGCAGCTTCGACGACGCCATGAAGTCGTTCATGCAGGCGCGCGGGGTCAGCGCCGGGCAGCTCGCGGTGGCGTACAACGGCCGGCTGGTGCTGGCCCGGGGCTACGGCAACAACTCGGCGGAGACGATCCAGCCGACGTCGCTGTTCCGCATCGCGAGCCTCAGCAAGTCGCTCACCGCGGCGGCGGTGCTCCGGCTGGTGCAGGACGGCCTGATCGGCCTCGACGATCCGGTGACCTCGGTGCTGGACTTCATCCCGCCGACCGGCCAGTCCGTCGACCCGAGGCTGCCGCAGGTGACGCTGCGGCGGCTGCTGCAGCACCTCGGCGGCTGGGACCGGGACCTCGCCTTCGACCCCCTGCACGGCCGCGACCACGTCATCGCGCAGGCGCTGGGCGTGCCGCTGGAGCTGCGCAAGGAGGACGTCCTGCGCTACATGTCCGGCCAGCCGCTGCAACACGATCCCGGCAGCACGGTGGCGTACAGCAACTACGGCTACTTCCTCGCCGGCCGGGTCGTCGAGAAGGTCACCGGCATGTCCTACGAGGCGTACGTCAAGCAGAAGCTCCTCGCGCCGCTGGGCATTACCCGGATGACGCACGGGAAGGCCCTGACGCGGCTCACCGGCGAGGTCAGCTACCGGTCGCAGTACACCGGGCGCACCGTCCTGGACGACTCGGGCGCCATCGTGCCGGCCCCGTACGGCACCTTCAGCATGAGCCTGCGCGACGCCAACGGCGGGTGGGTCGCCTCGGCGGTCGACATGGTCCGCTGGGCCACCATGCTCGACGGCGCCGGTGGCGTGCTCGACGGCGCCTCGCTGGCGAAGGTCACCGCGGTGCCGTCGACCGGCGTGAACGGCAACGGCTGGTACTACGGCCTCGGCTGGGCCGTGCGCCCCTTCGCCACCAGCGGCGGGACCAAGTACAACATCTGGTGGGCTTCCCCCTGAGATGTGGACACCCTGAGACTGGATGTTGGTCCAGAGGAAGGGGTGTCCCCGTTGGGGCGTCCATCGAAGTACACGGAAGAGTTCCGGCGTGACGCGGTTGACCTGGTCCGTT
>NZ_QGSW01000268.1:0-16250 GCF_003176715.1 Micromonospora sp. S4605 | reverse complement strand
CGCCCCCCACCCCGTCAGGTCACGACCGGGCCGCACGGACGAGCCCCCGGCCGCGGGGCGGCCGGGGGCTCGTCGGGATCGGTGGCGGTCAGCGGCGGGCGTCGACCGGTTCCTCCGGGCCGACGAACGCCTCGCTGCGCGCGTCGCCGTCGTCGCTGCCGCCGAACACCCGGGCGTCGTCGGGCGGGTCACCCTCCACCCGGCGGCGGACCGGCCGGCGCGGCTGCACCCACTGCCACGGCAGGCTGCCGCCGGCGTCGCCGACCTCGGCGCGCATCCGGGGCAGGGCGGTCGGGCGCTGGTCCCGCACCCAGGCGACCAGGTGCTCGCGCACCAGGCAGCGCAGGTCCCACAGGCTGCCCGCGTCGGCGGCGCTGACCAGCGCGCGGACGGTGATGGTGCCGCCGGTGGCATCGGTCACCTGGAGGACGCAGACCCGGCGGTCCCACAGGTCGCTGCTCTCCACCAGCCGGCGCAGCTCCTCCCGCATCGCCTGCACCGGGATCGCCCAGTCCACGTCGAACTCGGCGGTGCCCAGCACCGCCGCCTCGGTGCGGGTCCAGTTCTGGAACGGGGTGCTGGTGAAGTACGAGGTGGGCAGGATGAGCCGCCGGTCGTCCCAGATCTGGACCACCACGTAGGTCAGGGTCAGCTCCTCGATCCGGCCCCACTCCCCCTCGACGACGACCACGTCGTCGAGGCGTACCGCGTCGCTGAAGGCGAGCTGGAGGCCGGCGAAGACGTTGCCCAGCAGGCTCTGCGCGGCCAGCGCGGCGACCACACCGGCGACGCCGGCCGAGGTCAGCACGCCGGCGCCGATGCCGCGCACGCTGGGGAAGGTCATCAGCATCACGCCGACTGCCAGCACCACGATCACCGCGATGGTCAGCCGGCGCAGCATCACCACCTGGGTCCGCACCCGGCGGGCGTGCCGGTTGTCCGGCACGTCGACCCGGAACCGGGCGAGCGCGGTGTCCTCCACCACCACCAGCAGGGCGGCGACCAGCCAGGCCACGCTGGCGATCACCGCGAGCACCAGCAGGTGCAGCAGCACCTGCCGCCAGTCGGTGCCGACCGCGTACCCGGTGCTGAACCGGACGGCGAACTGGACCGCGAGCACCGTGGCCACCACCTGGAACGGTCGGTGCGCGTGCTCGGTGAGTTCGGTCATCAGCAGCGAGCGCCGGCCGAGCCGGCGGATCACCCGGTGCACCACCTCGACCAGGGTGAGCGCGATCGCCGCCGCGGCGAGCGCGGCGACGACCGTACCCAGGTAACTCTGCACAGGTACTACTCCCTCCAACCGGGCGGTGGTGCTACGGGCAAAGGCCCAATGGTGCCCGGCTGACCCGAAATCGACCAGTTCAGACCTTCCGGTAGCGGGACTGGAGGAAGCAGAAGATGCCGAAGGCGGCGATGCCGAGGGCGACCAGGGTGAGGAGCACCTGGCCGTACGACTGCTCGCGCAGGGTACGCAGCGCGGCGTCCAGGCCGCGCGCCTTCTCCGGGTCGTAGTTCACCGCGGCCACGATCACCAGCAGGCCCGCGATGCCGTACGCGATGCCCTTGGCGACGTAGCCGGCGATGCCGAGCCGGCGGGCCAGCCGCCGGGTGCGGGGCCGCATCTCGCCGAGCTTGAGGTGCTTCTCGAAGCGCTTGACGAGCCCGTAGATCACCAGACCGACGCCGATCGCGGCGAGCACCAGCCCGGCCAGCCCGACCAGCCAGCGGCCGCCGCTGGACTCCATCGCCCGCCCGGTGAGCGCCTCCTGCTGGTCGGCGCTGTTGGAGCCGGCGTCGGAGAACACCTTGTAGGCGGTCCAGGCGAAGTAGAGGTAGACGAGAGTCCGGCCGAGCGACGCCAGCCGCTCCCAGACCCGTTCCTTGCCCCGCTCGACGCGGTGCCCGACGGCCGCCTCCAGGGCCTGCCAGATGGCCATGGCGAGCAGGCCGACGGCGATCGCGACGACCAGGAACCTGCCCAGCGGCTGGGCGGCGAGGGTACGCAGCGCGCCGGACTGGTCGCCGTCGTCGGCGGAGTTGCCGAACGCGATCTGCAGCGCCAACCAGGCGAAGAGCAGGTGCACGATGCCGTAGCCGATGAAACCGACCCGGGCCAGTAGTTCGAGCCACCGGCTGTTCGCCGTACGGGCGGCGGTGGCTTCCGCGTTCCAGGTGAGTGACATGGCGCCACAATCTCCGAACGCGAAGATTTCCAAACGTCGGGCCACCGCCACCCGCAACGGGGTCAGCCGCCGGAACCCTGCGAAACGCGGATCTTGACCTCCTGGTCGGTGACGCTGTCCAGGGTGACCGACAAGCCGGCCACCTCGGCGGCCTGCTGGCCGGTGAGCAGGGTGACCTGCTCACCGGCGACCTCGATGGTCACCTGGTCGTCCTGGGCGCCGACCAGCTTGGCCTCCACCCCGAGGATGCTGGCACTCGCGTCGACGCCGCGTTCGAACGTGACCGTGCAGGAGCCAGCGATGCTGCAGTCGGTGGAGGCGCCGTCGGAGCTGCAACCGGCCAGCACGGCGACGCCGAGCGCCAGGCCGGCCAGCAGGCCGGCGGCCCGGCGGGTGGGGGTCAGCGGGAAGTCAACGCGTCGGTTCGTCACCCGGCCAAGGGTACGAGACACCGGCGACCCCGGCCGCCCGCGGTGATCAACCCGCCGGCCCGCCGGCCCCGCTCCGGCCGGCGCGACCGCTGCTCGCAGGTCGGGTTAGGGTCCCGGGCATGCCGTTCGACATCGCCCGGACCCGGGCCGCCTACCCCGCCCTGGCCGAGGGCTTCGTCCACTTCGACGGGGCCGGCGGCACCCAGACCGCCGGCCCGGTGATCGACGCGGTGACCGCGGCGATGCGGGCGGCGACCGGCAACCGCAGCGCCGCGTTCACCCCCGGCCGGCGGTCGCTGGAGCAGGTGGCGACGGCCCGCGCCGCGGTGGCCGACCTGCTCGGCGCGGAACCCGACGGGGTGGTGCTCGGCCCGAGCGCGACCGCGCTCACCTACACCCTGGCCCGTACGCTCGGCGCCGACTGGCGCCCGGGCGACGAGGTGGTGGTCTCCCGGCTCGACCACGACGCGAACGTGCGCCCGTGGGTGCAGGCCGCCGAGGCGGCCGGCGCCACCGTGCGCTGGGCGGAGTTCGACCGGGACACCGGCGAACTGCCCGCCGGCCAGTACGCCGACCTGGTCGGCGAGCGGACCCGGCTGGTCGCGGTGACCGCCGGCAGCAACGCCGTCGGCACCGTCCCGGACGTGGCCGCGATCGCCAAGACCGCGCACGCGGCGGGCGCCCTGGTCTGCGTCGACGGGGTGCACGCGGTGCCGCACGGCCCCACCGACCTCGCCTCGCTGGGCGCGGACTTCCTGGTCACCAGCGCCTACAAGTGGTCCGGGCCGCACCTGGCGGCGATGGCCGCCGACCCGGCCCGCTGGGAGCGGCTGCGCCCGGCGAAGCTGCTGCCCTCCTCGGACGCCGTGCCGGACCGCTTCGAGTTCGGCACCCCCAGCTTCCCGCTGCTGGCCGGGGTCGCCGCCGCGGTGGACCACCTGGCCGGGCTGGACCCGGCCGCCACCGGCACCCGCCGGGAACGGCTGCGGGCCAGCCTCGCCGCCGCCCAGGCGTACGAGGAGTCGCTGCTGGACCGGTTGCTGGCCGGCCTGGCCGCGCTGCCCGGGGTGCGGGTGCTCGCCGCGCCGGCCCGCCGCTGCCCGACGGTCTCGTTCCGGGTCGACGGGCTCTCCCCCGACCGGACCCAGGCCGCCCTGGGTGCGGCGGGCTGCTGCCTCTCCGCCGGCGATTACTACGCCTACGAGTACTTCCAGGCGCTCGGGCTGCGCGACAGCGGCGGGGCGGTGCGGGCCAGCATCTACCACTACAACACCGCCGACGAGGTGGACCGGTTGCTCACCGAACTGGGCCGGCTGGCCGACGGCGGGGGCAGAATGGCCGGGTGAGCACCCTGGTCGAGGACAATCCCGCCAAGCACCGCTTCGAGATCCTGGTCGACGACGCGCTGGCCGGGTTCACCGCCTACCTCCCGCGCGGCGAGGTGCTGCTCTTCACCCACACCGAGGTGGAACCGCGGTTCCAGAACATGGGTGTCGGCGCGGCGCTGATCCGGGCGACCCTGGACCAGCTACGCGAGCGCGGCGGCCGGGTGGTGCCGCAGTGCCCGTTCATGGCGGCCTTCATCGACCGCCACCCCGAGTACAACGACCTGGTCGTCGCCCGCCCCTGACCGGCTCCGCTCCGCCCCGGCGGCGCGGCGGGGCGGGTCGTCTCCGACCGACAGGTTGCCCGACGGCCTGATACCTCGGAGTCATCAAGATGACTCTGAGGTATCACGCTCGTTCGCTGTAGGACCCCGCCGCCTCGGCACGTCGACCCCGTCGGCGCGGCCGTCCGGCGGCTGTCAGCGGCCGGCGAGCAGGTCGGCGGCGGCGCGGGCGCCGGCCCGGGTGGCGCCGTGCGTGGCGATGTGCACCGCCCCGGCGACCAGGGCGGGCACCCCCAGCTCCACCACCACCGCGTCCGGCCGGGCGGCCAGCGCCCGGTCCACCGCGGCCCGCATCCAACCGTGCCGGTGCAGGTCGCGCACCACCAGCACGACCGGCCGGTCGCCCGCGGCGGCGGTCGGGTCGGCGGGCACGGTGGCCTCGGCATAGCGGACGGTGGTGGTGCCGGGCAGCCGGTCGGCCAGCGGGGCGCCGATGCCCCAGGGGGTCTCGGCGCCGATGGCGATGTTGCGCGGCGGCTCGAGCTCCACCACGTACGCGGCGGCGGCCAGCGGCAGCGCGTCCCGACCCGCCGGGGTGGTGGTGACCCGCAGCGCCCGGCGGGCGGCGGCCTGCCCGACGGCCGAGCCCTCGGTGCCGGTGGCGGTCCGGGGCGGCCGGTCGGCGCGGGCGGCGACGGTCCAGGCGGCGAGCTGACCGACCCGCTTGGCCGCCTCGGCGAGGCGTTCCTCGGGCAGCTCGCCGGAGACCACCGCGGCGACGATGGCGTCCCGCAGTTCCCGGGCCGCGGCCTCGTCGGCCCGCTCACCGCCGATGCAGATCGCGTCGGCGCCGGCGGCGAGCGCGCGGACCGCCGCGCCGGCGAAGCCGTACCGGTCGGCGACCGCGCGCATCTCGACCGCGTCGGTCACCACCACGCCGCTGAAGCCCAGCTCGTCGCGGAGCAGGCCGCTGAGGATCCGGTCGCTGAGGGTGGCCGGCAGCTCCGGGTCCAGCGCCGGAACCAGCAGGTGACCGGTCATCACCGCCTGCACCCCGGCGGCCACCGCGGCCCGGAACGGGGCCAGCTCCACGGCGTCCAGCCGGGCCCGGTCACCGGTGATCCGGGGCAGGTCGTGGTGCGAGTCGACCCGGGTGTCGCCGTGCCCCGGAAAGTGCTTGGCGCAGGCGGCCACCCCGCCGGCCTGCAGGCCACGGACCCAGGCGGCGGTGTGCCGGGCGACCAGTGCCGGATCGGCGCCGAACGACCGGACGCCGATCACCGGGTTCGCCGGGTTGGAGTTGACGTCGGCGTCCGGGGCGTAGTCCAGGGTGATGCCGAGCCCGGCCAGCTCCCCGCCCAGGTCGCGGGCGACCTCCTCGGTCAGCGCCGGGTCGTCGACCGCGCCCAGGGCGTGGTTGCCCGGGCGGGAGCTGCCCCGACCGGACTCGATCCGGGTGACGTCGCCGGCCTCCTCGTCGATCGCGACGATGACGTCCGGCCGCTCGGCGCGCAGGGTGGCGGTGAGCGCGGCGACCTGCGCCGGGTCGACCACGTTGCGGGCGAAGAGGACCACCGAGCCGAGGCCCTCGCCGAGCCAGCGGCAGATCCAGGGGGGTGGGGTGGTGCCGACGAATCCGGGCTGCAGGACGGCGGACGCCAGTGCCGCCAGGTTGCCCGTTCGCTCGATCATGCAGCCCCCCGTACCCCCGTCCGCACCGCCCGTGGCGGCCCCGCCACCCGGCGGTGCTGCCATGGTCACACCGGTCGGTCAAATAGTCAATAAACCTTACAGTTGCCCTCCGGCCGCGGGCTGGGGAGAGTGCGGGGATGGATCCCGCGCTGCTGGCCGACGCGACGAGCCCGGCCGACGTCCCCGGCGTACGCCTGCTCGGCGTGGTGGTGGGCGGCCTGCTGCTGCTGGCCGCGATCCGGGCGATGTTCCGGCGCTGACCGCGGCCGCGGGCGCCACGGGTGTGGGCGGCGACCGCCGGGGTACCGGTTCCCTCGTCGACCAGGTGCGCGACCGCGACGCGGCGAGGGGGAACGATGAAGATCGGATACTTCCTGTCCTGTGAGGAGTTCACGCCGGCCGAGCTGCTGGAGCAGGCACGCGGCGCCGAGCGGGCCGGCTTCCAGGGACTGTGGATCTCCGACCACTACCACCCGTGGGTGGACGCGCAGGGGCAGAGCCCCTTCGTCTGGTCGATGATCGGCGCGCTCAGCCAGGTCTGCCGGCTGCCGGTGACCACCGCGGTCGCCTGCCCGACCGTGCGCATCCACCCGGCCGTGCTCGCCCAGGCGGCGGCGACCAGCGCGGTGCTGCACTCCGGGCGGTTCGTGCTCGGTGTGGGCTCCGGCGAGGCGCTCAACGAGCACATCCTCGGTGACGCCTGGCCGCAGACCGACGTGCGGCTGGAGATGCTGGAGGAGGCGGTCGCGGTGATGCGCGAGCTGTGGCGGGGCGGCTTCGTCAACCACCACGGCCGGCACTACACGGTCGAACACGCCCGGATCTACACGCTGCCGGAGACCCCGCCGCAGGTCTACGTCTCCGGCTTCGGCCCGAAGGCGGTCGACCTGGCGGCCCGGATCGGCGACGGCTACGTCAGCACCATGCCCGACGCCGAACTGGTCCGCCGGTTCCGCGACGGCGGCGGGGGCGACAAGCCGTGCCAGGCCGGCTTCAAGGCCGCGTACGCGGACAGCGAGGAGGAGGGGATGCGCATCGCGTACGACCGGTGGCCGAACGCCGGGGTGCCGGGCGAGCTGTCCCAGGTGCTCCCCTCGCCGCGGCACTTCGAGCAGGCCGCCCAACTGGTCAAGCCGGAGATGATGAAGGAGTCCTTCCTCTGCGGCAACAGCGCCGAGGCGCACCTGGAGATGATCGACCAGTACGCCAAGGCCGGCTTCGACGAGGTCTACGTGGCCAACACCGGCCCGAACTCCGCCGGCCTGTTCGACCTCTACCAGCGCGAGGTGCTCCCCCGGCTGCGCTGACCCGCGGCCCACCCCGGGCCGGCGTTTCGCCGGTGATCAGCCCGGGTACCTCCGGCCCTCGATGAAGCTGACCACGCACTCGAGGACGTTGCGCCGCGCGGCGCGCAGCCTGTTCGGCTGGACCGCGCTGCGACCCAACCAACTGGCCGCCATGCGCGCGGTGATGAAGCGACGCGACGCCCTGGTGGTGCTGCCCACCGGGGCCGGCAAGTCGGCGATCTACCAGATCCCGGCCAGCCTGATCCCCGGCCCGACGGTGGTGATCTCCCCGCTGCTCGCCCTGCAACAGGACCAGATCGCGGCGCTCAACGAACGCCAGCGGCCGGAGCTGCGCGCGGTGCGGATCAGCTCGGACGAGTCGCCCGCCCAGCAGGCCGAGGCGATCGCCGAGATCCGCGCGGGCCGGGCGGAGTTCCTCTTCATCACCCCGGAACAGCTCGCCAACCCGGACCGGATGGCCGAGGTGCGGTCGCTGCGCCCGGGCCTGGTGGCGATCGACGAGGCGCACTGCATCTCCGCCTGGGGCCACGACTTCCGCCCCGACTACCTGGCGCTCGGCCACCTCGTCGAGGGCATCGGCCGGCCGTCGGTGGTCGCGCTGACCGCCACCGCCTCCCCGCCGGTACGCGACGACATCGTCACCCGGCTGCGGCTGCGCGACCCCGAGGTGGTGGTCTCCGGGCTGGACCGGCCCAACCTGTTCCTGGAGGTCGCCCACTGCCCCACCGAGGACTACCGGTGGCGGCGGTTGATCGCCCTGCTCCGCGACGACCAGCGACCCGGCATCAGCTACGTGCCCACCCGCCGCGCCGCCGAGGAGCTGGCCGCCCGGCTCACCGACGCCGGTTTCCCGGCGCAGTACTACCACGGCGGCATGCCGGCCGGCGCCCGCGCCGAGCTGCACGAGGCGTTCCTCGCCGACCGGGTGCCGATCATGGTGGCCACCTCGGCGTTCGGCATGGGCATCGACAAGCCGAACATCGCCTGGGTGGTCCACATGGCACTGCCCGACTCGCCGGACAGCTACTTCCAGGAGATCGGCCGGGCCGGCCGGGACGGCGAGCCGGCCCGGGTGCTGCTGCTCTGGCAGGCCGAGGACGTCGGGCTGCAGCGGTTCTTCACCGGCGGCCTGCCCGACGCCACCGAGCTGCGGGACCTGGCCGCGCTGCTGCGCCGCAAGCCGACCAGCAAGAAGGAACTGCGCGAGCTGACCGGCCTCGGGCCGCGCAAGCTCGGCCAGTACCTGGCCCTGCTGGAGCAGGTCGGCGCGGCCGAGCCGCGCGGCCGGCAGCGGATCGGCGCGCCCCGCTACTCGCCCACCCCGGTCGACGCGGCGGCGGCCGCCCTGGCCGAGGCGGAGCGGCAGCAGAGCGTCACCCGGTCCCGGACCGACATGATGCGGGCCTTCGCCGAGACCACCGCGTGCCGGGGACAGACCCTGCTGGCCTACTTCGGCGAGCAGATGACCCAGGTGTGCGGGCACTGCGACAACTGCCACGCCGGCACCAGCACGCCGGACAACGGGGCGGTCGGGCCGTTCCCGGTGCACAGCCAGGTGCGCCACCCGGAGTGGGGGCCCGGGCTGGTGCTCAGCTACGACGACGACCGGATGACGGTTCTCTTCGACGAGGTGGGGTACAAGACCCTGTCGGTCAGCGTGGTGTCCGAACAGGGCCTGTTGACACTGGACTAGCCTGGGCCGGGCGCCGTCGCCGGGCCCACGGACGTGAACGACGAGCAGGACAGGCGGAAGGGGCGTTGCCGTGATCGAGCAGCCGGCGTACACCGGGTTCGGTTTCTCCGACGAGGAGTGGGGGCTGCTGGTCGGCCTGCCGCAGTCGGTGCTGACCGCGGCGAGCGCCGCCGAGTCGGACGGCACCCGGCGCACCAGGGCCGAGAACGCGGCCGGGCTGGAGACCGTGTCGGCCGGCCGCGAGTCGGCCAGCCCGCTGGTCGCGGCGGTGGCCGGCGAGATCGTCACCCGGGTCGGCGACCCGGAGGCCGGCGAGGAACTGCCGGTCATCGAGCCGGCGGACCCGCGGGCGATGATCGACGACGTGCTGGCCCGGGCGAAGGCCGCCGCCGCGCTGCTGGCCCAGCGGGTGGACGAGGGGCAGGCCGGGGCGTACAAGCACTGGCTGGTGGAGATCGCCGACCAGGTGGTGGGCGCGGCGTCCACCGGCGGCATCCTGGGCCTCGGCGGGGACGTGGTCAGCCCCTCCGAGCGGCGGTTCCGGGACCGGCTCGCGCAGGTCCTCAACGACTGACCGGACACGTACGCAGGCGGCGCCGGACCAGGGTCCGGCGCCGCCGTCGTGCGTACTCCGGCTCAGCCGACCCGCCGCCGGAACAGCACCGCGGCGAGCGCCATCGCGACCAGCAGGATGCCGAGGCACCAGGCCACCGCCCGGGCCGGCGCGGAGCCGGCCGGGGTGTCCAGCAGCAGCGCCCGCAGCGTCTCGATGACCGGGGTGACCGGCTGGTGGTCGGCGAACCCGCGCAGCCAGCCCGGCATCGTCTCCACCGGCACGAACGCGCTGCTCGGGTAGGGCAGGAACATCACCAGGAAGGTGTACCCGCTGGCGGCCTCCGGCGTGCGGGCCAGCAGCCCGAACGCCGCCGACAGCCAGGAGACGGCCAGCAGGAACAGCAGCAGCACGCCGAGGGCGGCCAGCCAGTTCAGCGGGTCGCGGGTCGGCCGGAAGCCGATGGCGACCGCGACCGCGAGCACCAGCACGGTGGAGACCAGGTTGCGCGCCACGCTGGCCACCACGTGGCCGGCGAGGATCGCGGTGGCGCTGACGTCCATGGTGCGGAACCGCTCCACCACCCCGCTGGTGAGGTCGGTGGTCACGCTCACCGCCGTGCCGGCCGCGCCGAAGCCGGCGCAGAGCAGCAGCACGCCGGGGACCACGTAGGTGACGTACGCGGTGCCGGTGTCGATCGCGCCGCCGAAGAGGTAGACGAAGAGCACCATCAGGATCACCGGCAGCAGCAGCGACGTGAGCAGCGCGTCGACGTTGCGGCGGGACAGCCGTACGCAGCGGCCGATCATCACGGTGGTGCCGGCGCGCCGCGCGGTCAGCTCAGACATGGGCGACCTCCCGGTCGGCGGTCACCGGTCGCCCGGTGAGGGTGAGGAAGACGTCGTCGAGGGTGGCGCTGCGCACGGTGAACGCGGACACCGCCCGCCGGTCCGGGTCAACCTCGTCGAGCAGGTCGCGGATGCCCGGCGCGCTGCCGTCGGTGGCCACCTCCAGTTCCCGCCGGGCCGGGTCCCGATGGGTCACCCGGTCGCCGAGCCCCCGGTCGACCGCGGCGAAGCTGGCCGCGTCGCGCAGGGTCAGCTGCAGGCGCTGCGCCCCGTACCGCCGCTTCAGCTCGGCAGCGGTGCCCTCGGCGGCGAGCCGGCCGCCGTGCAGCACCGCTACCCGGTCGGCGAGCCGGTCGGCCTCCTCCAGGTACTGGGTGGTGAGCAGCACGCTCACCCCGGTCGCGGCCAGTTCGCCGACCACGTCCCAGAGCGCCTGCCGGCTGCGCGGGTCCAGCCCGGTGGTCGGCTCGTCGAGGAAGATCACCGAGGGTTCGCCGACCAGGCTGGCGGCCAGGTCGAGCCGGCGGCGCATCCCGCCGGAGTAGGTGGCCACCCGGCGGCCGGCCGCGTCGACCAGGTCGAACCGCTCCAGCAGTTCGTCCGCCCGTCGGCGGGCCCCCGCCCGGCTCCGCCCGGTCAGCCGGGCCATCATCTCCAGGTTCTCCCGGCCGGTCTGGCCGTCGTCGACCGCCGCGTGCTGGCCGGCGAGGCTGATCACCCGCCGTACCCGCCGCTGCTCACGGACCACGTCGTGCCCGTCCACCCGGGCGGTGCCGCCGTCCGGCGCGGTCAGGGTGGCCAGGATCCGCACCGTGGTGGTCTTGCCCGCCCCGTTCGGGCCGAGCAGCGCGTGGACGGTGCCCCGGGCGACCCGCATGGTCAGCCGGTCGAGTACGGCGACGCCGCCGTACGACTTGCAGAGGTCGACGGTCTCCACCGCCGGAGGCGCTGTCATTGTCTCACCCTCCGTGTTCTGCGTATGGCATACGCTTTACTGCGTAGACCATACGCAGAAGCTAGGATGGCGGTCAAGCCCGGACCGAGAGGTGAGGATGAGCGACTCCGACGTCGACCTGCCCGAGAGCATCGAGCTCGCCTGGGGCCTACGCGAACGCCCCGGCAAGGGGCCGAAGCGGAGCCTCACCCTGGAGCAGGTGCTCGCCGCCGGCATCAAGGTCGCCGAGGCCGACGGTCTCGCCGCGGTGTCGATGAGCCGGGTGGCGAGCGAACTGGGCGTGGCGACCATGTCGCTCTACCGCTACGTGCCGGCCAAGCTCGACCTGCTCGACCTGATGGCGGACGCCGCGTACGGGGCACCGCCGGAGCCCCGCCGGCCGGACGAGGGGTGGCGGCCGGCGCTGGCCCGGTGGGCCGCCGGGAACATCGAGGCCATCCGGCGGCACCCGTGGATCCGGCACGTGCCGGTCGGCGGCCCGCCGATGGGCCCGAACGGGGTGCGCTGGCTGGAGCACGGGCTGGCCGCGCTGCGCGGCACCGGCCTGCGCGCCGACGAGCGGGTCTCCACCGTCCTGCTGGTCAGCGGGTACGCCCGCAACTGGGCGACGCTCACCGCCGACCTCGCCGAGGCGGCGGCCCGGGCCGGGCAGAGCCCCGAGGAGTTGGGCGTGCGCTACTGGCAGCGGTTGGAACGACTCACCCGGAGCGGCTCCTACCCGGAGATCCGGCAACTGCTCACCGAGGAGGTCGTCGAGGACACCGAGGAGTTCGACGCCGAGTGGCGGTTCGGCCTCGACCGCTTGCTCGACGGCATCGAGGTCCTCGTCCGGGCCCGGTCCGCCGCCTGAGTCCCGGCCGCCCGGCTGGCCCGGCCGGCTGGCCCGGCCGGCTGGCCCGGGTGATCCGGCCGGCTGGCCCCGCCCGACGGGTTCGACGAGAATGTCCCGGGACCAGGCGAGGAGATCCAGATGGCGGCACTTCAGGTCGAGATGGTGGACACCACGGTGGTGTCACCGGCCGACCGCTTCCCGCTGTTCGTGGAACTCGCCGGCCGGGCGTCCGCGCCGGTCGCCCTCACCAGCGACCACGCCGACGACTTCCGCGGCCGGGCCCGCACGGTCGCCCTGGGCGCCATCGCGCTCACCCGGTTCCGGTACCAGTCGCTGGTCGGCCGGCGGACCCCGCGGCTCATCCGCCAGGCGGATCCGGAGGTCTTCCAGGTCGCCCTGACCGTGAGTGGGCGGTCGTCGATCAGCGCCAACCGCCGCGGAGCCGCGATACCGGTCGGCGACTTCACCCTGATCGACTGGGGCCGCCCGCACACGCTGGAGCACGCCGGGGCGGCCGGCGGACCCGACCCGGCCGGCGCGGTCACGGCCGTCGTCCCGCGTACGCTGCTGCCGCTCGACCCGGACCGGGTGGCCCACCTCAGCGCGGCCCGGATGTCCGGCTCGGACGGTCCGGGCCTGCTGCTGGCCCGGCACCTGCACCACGTCACCGGCCATCCCGAGCAGTTCCGTCCGGCCGACGCGCCGTACCTGGCCGAGGTCACCGTGAGCCTGATCTCCGCCCTGCTGGCCCGCCACCTCGACGTCGAGGACCGGTTGCCGGTCGACGTCCGGCAGCGGGCGCTGCTGAGCCAGGTCCGCGACTTCATCGAGCGGCACCTGGACGACCCGGCGCTGAGCCCGCAACTGGTCGCCGACGCCCACCACGTCTCGCTCCGCACGCTGCACCGGCTCTTCCAGGCCGAGGACGAGACGGTGGCCGGCCTGATCCGGACCCGCCGGCTGCACCGGTGCCGGCGCGAGCTGGCCGATCCGCTGCTGCGACAGCAGCCGGTCCACCTCATCGCCCGGCGCTGGGGGTTCACCGACAAGGCACACTTCAGCCGGACCTTCCGGGCCGAGTACGGGTTGAGTCCGCGGGCGTACCGGGAGTCGCGCCGGGGCGGTTCGCCGCCGCCGGACTGACCGACGGACGGCACGGATGGTCAACCGGAGCGGGCCCGGCGCGGGTGGCCCCGGTGTGGACAATGGGGTGCCGCACGGGAGGAGGAGCGGATGCTGCACCAGAGCACCGTCGACACCACGCAGGTGGCGCCGGCCGACCGGTTCGGCATGTGGCTCGACCTGGTCGCGCGCTCCACCGCGCCGCTGCGGATCCGCACCGAGCACACGCACGACTTCCCGGCCCGGGCCGAGTTCGTCGACCTGGGGCCGATCCAGCTGGCCACCTACCGGTACCCCTCGCTGGACGCCACCCGCACCGGCAAGCTGGTCCGCCAGTCGGACCCGGAGTGCTACCTGCTGGCGCTGACCGTGGACGGCGAGAGCGCGGCCAGTCAGGCCGGCCGGCGCAGCACCCTGCGGCCGGGCGAGTTCACCTTCTACGACGGCTCCCGCCCGCACGACGTCAGCCACCACGGCACGGACGATGGGCGGTGGCTGGCGAACTCGGTCGTGGCGATCATCCCGCACAGCGCGCTGCCGCTCCCCCCGCAGCGGCTGAGCCCACTGCTCGGCGGCCGGATGTCCGGCACCGACGGGATCGGCGCGCTGCTGGCCCAGTACCTGCTCCAGGTGACCACCCACCCCGAGCAGTACCACGCCAGCGACGCCGCCCGGCTCGGCACCATCGGCCTCGACCTGGCGTCCACCATGCTCGGCCGGCACCTGGTGGCCGAGGACGCCGTCCCGGCCGAGGTGCGCCGCCGGGCCCTGCTCACCCAGATCCAGGCGTACGTCCAGCGGCACCTCGGCGACGCGACGCTGAGCCCCCAGGTCATCGCGGACGCCCACCACATCTCGCTGCGGACGCTGCACCGGCTCTTCGAGGCCGAGGAGTCCACGGTCGCCGGGTACGTGCGCGACCTGCGGCTGGCCCGCTGCCGCCACGACCTGCTCGACCCGGCCCTGCGCCAGCAGCCGATCCAGGCCATCGCGGCGCGCTGGGGGTTCCCCGACAAGGCCCACTTCAGTCGGGTGTTCCGGGCCGCCCACGGGATGGCGCCGCAGACCTGGCGCAGCGCGCGGGCCGAGCCGGCACGGATCGTCAACAGCTCGGCGTCCGCGGTCAACTCGGACCCGGCAGACTGAGCCCTGACGCGGTCGACCCGCCGGCGCTGCCGCCCGGCGCGGTCGTCCGCGAACGGGGGCCGTGGCGAGGCGCCCGCCGTCCGTGGCGGCGGCGGGCGGTCGCCCGGTGTCTCGTCCGGAGGGACGTCCTGACCCCCGGCTCCGCCGAGCCTCCCCCAGGACCGTCGGCGGAGCCGGTCAGGCCTCCTCCAACAGCTCCAGCACCACCCGCTCGGCGTCCTCGCGCGGCGCGTCGCGCTCCACCCGGACCAGCACGCCATCGTGGTAGAGGTCGACCACCCGCGGGTCCACGTACGACGTGCGAGCCACCGTCGGGGTGTTGCCGAGCAGCTCGGCGACCTCACGCATCACCCCGGCCACCGCCCGCTTGCGAGCGGTGGCGGAGCGCTGCGCCCCGGCCGTGGCGAGCTGGGTGGCCGCCAGCACGGTGGCGTGCCAGGTACGGAAGTCCTTGGCGGTCATCTCCCCGCCGCTGGCGTCGCGCAGGTAGTCGTTGACCTCGTCGCTGCGCACGTCCCGCCAGTCCCGGCCGTCCCAGTAGCCGAAGAGCCGGTCCGCCCGGCGGCGCCGGCGGCGCAGGTTGGTCAGCACCCGGCACAGCTCCGGGTCGTCGATCCGGCGGACCTGCTCGATGCCGCCCTTGGCCGGGAACTCGAAGACCACGCAGCCGCCCCGGGACCGGGCGTGCTCCGGTCGCAGGGTGGCCACCCCGAAGGTGGGGTCGTCACCGGCCGCGTACTGGTCGCTGCCGACCCGGAACATGCCCATGTCCAGCAGCCGGGTGACCGTGGCCAGCACCCGGTCCCGGCAGAGGCCCCGGCAGTGCAGGTCCTCCGTCACCCGCTTGCGCAGCACCGGCAGCCGGCGGGCCACCTCCAGCACGTGGTCGAACTTCGCCTCGTCCCGCCGCTGCCGCCAGACCGGGTGGTAGAGGTACTGCTTGCGCCCGGCCGCGTCGACGCCGGTCGCCTGGATGTGCCCGTTGGGGTACGGCGAGATCCAGACGTCCTGCCAGGCCGGCGGGATGACCAGCTCACGCAGCCGGGCCAGCTGGTCGGGGTCACGGACCGGCTCGCCGGCCGGGTCGAGAAAGAGCCAGCCCTTGCCGCGCCGGCGACGCCCGTACCCCGGCCTGCCCGGATCACTACGCCGCAACCGCACCGGAGACCCGCACCGCCCGTTCCACCTCGTCCACGGCGGCCAGCACCTCGTCGACACCGACGGCCGCCAACGTCGGGTGGCTTCCTACCCCGTCCCATGCCGGGTTATCCCTGCTCACGGCCCAGATCACCCGGTGCCACGGCCGGTCCGCCGGCGGCCCCCATCGGGCCGGGGCCACCGGACCGAACAGCACCACCGACGCGGTGCGGTAGCCGGTGGCCAGGTGCGCCACGCCGGTGTCGCCGCTGACCACCAGCCGGGCGTACGCGACCAGGGCGGCGAGGTCGCCGAGGTCGGTCTCGCCGGCCAGCACCGCGTCGGCGGGCAGCCCGGCCAGCCGCGCGACCCGCCCGGCGACGCCCCGCTCGTCGGCGCTGCCGGTCACCATTACCCGGTGCCCGCGGTCGGTCAGCTCGCGGGCCAGCGCGGCGAACCGCTCGGGTGGCCATCGTTTCGCCACGATCTTGGAGCCCGGGTGCAGCACGGTGACGCCGGTCGGGATGCCGTCCGGTGGTGGGCGGTGCAGGGCGAGGTCGGTGCGGTCGGTGGGGATGTCGTACCAGGCCAGCAGGCGGCACCAGCGGTCGATTTCGTGGTCGTCGTCGCGCCAGTGCGGGCCGTCGTGGTGTCCGGCGTCGGGGTGGGCGTACGCGAGCAGCCGGCGGGGTCGGGTGGCGAGCAGGAGTCGGTGCGACTGGGGTCCGCGGCCGTGCAG